>NZ_CALFCW010000015.1:0-2848 GCF_937950555.1 uncultured Pigmentiphaga sp.
TGGCGTCAATCGTTTTTTGGCTAGGGTTATCCCGCCGCGAGCCCGCGGCGGCCGGTCTGCCCGGGCGGCACCCCAGGGTTTACCCGCACCCCAACCGGATTGACGCCCGAGAGATATGCGCCTAGCATTCGAATATCGTCAGCATACTGACAAATTGGCAGGTATCCCATGGCACTGACATTCGCGGCGAATCTATCGGATCTGGTGGACGACGAACCGTTGCCGGTCACGCTGGGCGACGAGCGTATCGCCCTGTACCTGGTCGACGGCAAGGTCTACGCCACGCATAACGTCTGCACCCACCAGTTCGCATTGCTCAGCGACGGATACATGGAAGACGGGTGCATCGAATGCCCTCTGCACCAGGGCAAATTCGACATCCGCACCGGGGCCGCGCTCTGCGCCCCGGCAACCGCACCGGTCCGCACATACCCCGTGCATATCGAAGACGGTGCGATCCTGGTCGATATCTGAAGGCGGGAGCACCTGTGGAAGAAACCTTCCTGATTGTGGGCGCCGGCCAGGCGGCCGGATACGCAGCCCATACGCTGCGAGCCGAGGGCTACCAGGGCCGTCTGGTACTCGTTGGCGACGAGCCTTGGGGGCCCTATGAACGCCCTGCGCTATCCAAGGACGTTCTGCTCGCCGAAGCCGATGAAAACTGCTTTGACGCCTGGCTTTACGAATCCGGTTTCCGCGACGCAACGATCGCCGAACAGCTCGCGGGCCGCGTCGTGCGCCTGGATACCGCACGCCGGGAGGCATGGCTGGAATCCGGGGAAAAGCTAGGTTACGACAAATGCCTCCTGGCCACCGGCGGCCATGCCCGCCCGCTCGGAACGACGCCGCCGTCCGAACGCGTAGCCTACCTGCGAACACTGGACGACGCCATGCGGCTGCGCGGCCTGATGGCGCGCTCAAAATCGGTCGCAATCATCGGCGGGGGCTTTCTCGGCCTGGAGATCGCCGCCAGCGCGGCAGCCCGGGGGTTGGACGCGACGGTCTTCGAAACCGCGCCACGCCTGCTTGGCAAGGCAATGCCACCGGAGTTCGGCGACAGACTGCTTCGAAAGCACGAACGGCATGGCGTACGCGTAATGCTGAACGCGCGGCCCGTCGGAGTCTCGGAACACGCTTCGGCCGTAGTCGTAGCCGGCGAAAAGGAATCCTCGGTACATGACTTCTGCGTCATCGCGGTCGGGCAAGCGCCGAACGATCAGGTGGCGCGCGCGTCGGGTATCGAAGTCAGCGACGGCATCGTCGTGGACGAACATTGCAGAACCAGCGCGCCAGGCGTGTATGCCGCCGGAGATTGCGCCAGCTTCCCTTCGGGCCGGCTGGGCCGGCGCGCCAGGCTGGAATCCTGGCAGCACGCCAAGGACCAGGCCATCGCCGCGGCGCGCAACATGCTTGGCATCACGGCTGTCTACGATCCGACCCCTTGGTTCTGGACGGACCAGTACGACTGGAACATCCAGATGCTCGGCCTGATGGACGAGTCCATCGACCGCTGGGTGGAGCGCCCGGGGCCGGACGACAAGACCCTGCTTATGGGCCTGCGCGGCCAGGTGGTCGTCTACGCCCTGGCACTGAACCAGGGTGGCGAACTGCGGGCGCTCAAGAGAATCGTGGAACAAGGGATCCCGGTCGATCCCGATCGCCTGGCCGACCCGAGCGTAAAGCTGCGTCGAATCGAACAGGCAAGTCAATAGCTCCGGAGATATGCATGTATTCCTGTGAAACCGTCATCGGTGCGGCGCCGCTACCTGGCAAGAACGCACCCATCGATACCCTGGCCTGGCCTGCCGAAGGCCTGCAAACCATTCCCGACTGGATCTACACCAACGAGTCTGTGTACCAGCGCGAGATCGAGCGCATCTTTCATGGCCGCACTTGGAACTTCGTAGCGCTCGAAGCCGAGATCCCGAATACCGGGGACTATAAGCGCTCGTACGTCGGACCGACGCCGGTGGTCGTCTCGCGGGCCGAGGACGGATCCATCCACGTTTTCGAAAACCGCTGCGCACATCGAGGCGCCGAGTTCTGTCGGCATAGCCGGGGCAACAATACCGAGTTCGTCTGCCCATATCACCAGTGGTCCTACGACCTGAAAGGCAACCTGCAGGGTATCCCGTTCAAGCGGGGCGTGGACAAGCAGGGGGGAATGCCCAAAGATTTCCGCAACGAACAGCATGGATTGCGCAAGCTTTCGGTCACCACCCGCAACGGCGTGGTCTTCGCCTCGTTCGCGTCGGATATGGAGAGCCTGGAGGACTATCTGACGCCGGAGATCCTCAAGGACTTCGACGTTGTATTCAATGGAAAAAAACTGAAGATCCTGGGTTTCTACAAAAACGAGTTGCCATGCAACTGGAAGATGTATCACGAGAACCTGAAGGATCCCTACCACGCGACGCTGCTTCATTCATTTCTTGTCGTGTTCGGCCTGCTGGTAGCAGGCAATCGCTCCGCGATGATCGCCGACGGAAAGTACGGCGTGCACGGGACGATGGCGTCCGCCAAGAGCGACTCGCTCTATGCCGATATCGACGAAGACAAGAAGAAGGAAATGCGGTCGTTCCATGAAGGGATGCGTCTGCGCGATGAACGGTTCCTGGAGTTCGTGAAAGAGTTTGACTCCGAATGGTCCGTCACGATGCAGACTCTTTGGCCGAACCTGATCGTACAGCGCGAAATGAACACCCTGGGCGTGCGCCACATTGTGCCCAATGGGCCGAACAGCATGATCATGCTGTGGACCATGTTCGGCTACGAGGACGACTCCCAGGAAATGACCCGCCACCGGTTGCGCCAGGGAAACCTGATGGGGCCTTCCGGATTCCTGGGG
>NZ_CALFCW010000016.1:0-3869 GCF_937950555.1 uncultured Pigmentiphaga sp.
ATAACCCTAGCCAAAAAACGATTGACGCCAACCTCCGATAAACCTATGATGATTTTCATCAGCATACTGATGAAACAGCCAGCGGTTTCAAACCAAAGCACGTTCCGGCGGGGGGGGCGGACCGAAGTCCGCGATTTCGATCGTCGCGTCAACAAATAATCAGTATGCTGAGTTAATTCGGTTTTCGCGGACATTGTTGCAAGACTGCTACGGCATTGGGGATGAAATGAGGACTAGAGTTGACGGCGCATGGGTAGTGGGCTTTGCCGATGGCGGCCATCGGATGCTGCGTAACGGCTGTGTGGTGTACGAAGGCGAGCGGATCACCTATGTGGGTACGGATTATCGTGGCGGCGCCGACAGGGTCATCGATGCCACCGACAGCCTGGTGTGCCCCGGCTTCATCGACACCCATGTGCATTCCGGCCATCGTGCTTTGCACAAGCTGCTGACAGACGGGGGGCGCAAAGACCTGTTCGGGCAGCCTTACATGGATGTCACCATCGCCCGCGATGGTACGAAGATCCAGGGTTATCCCAATTACCTGACCAGCGAAGAGGCCAAGACCGATCCCGGCATTGCCTTGCATGCCGCCTTCACCGTGGCGGAACTGCTGCGTAATGGGGTGACCACTTTCGTCGAGCTCGGCGGCCATGTCATGGTGCAGCAGGCGTTATGGAAGCAGTGCGAGGCACTGGGAGTCCGGGGCTACCTTGGCCCGGGTTACGACAGCGGCCGCTGGGCGGCGGATGCCGAAGGAAAGCTTCGCCGCCAGGCCTATCCGGACGGGGGCGCGCACCTGTTCGACGCGGCGGTGGAATTCATCCGCAGGGTGCAGGAGCATGGCAACGACCTGGTGCACGGGATCCTGGTGCCGCGCGAGATCGAAAACTGCAGTGTGGATATCCTGCGCCGCACCGTCCAGGCGGCCCGCGAACTGGGCGTGCCGATGGCGACGCATGCCGGATACAACGTCATCGAGTTCTACGAGGTCATACGCGAGCACGGCAAGACGCCGATCGAGTTGCTCGACAGCGTAGGCATGCTGACTCCTGAGCTGAACATAGGCCATGCCAATCTGATCTCGGACAGCCCCCGCCTGAATTACTCCGGCGGCCAGGACCTCAAGCTGATGGGCGAGAACAAAGTTTCCATCTCCCACTGTCCCATCAACATCGTGCGCCGGGCGCGGGTACTGGATTCGTGGAAAAAGTACCGCGAGGCAGGCGTGAACCTGACCATAGGCAGCGATACGTATCCGCGCGACATGATCATGAACATGCGCACTGCGTCCTATCACGGCAAGGTCATGAGCCACGACCTGACGGCCGCGAGTGCCGCCGAGGTATTCGAGGCCGCGACCCTGGGCGGCGCGCATTCGCTGGGCCGCACGGACATCGGCAGGCTGGCGGAAGGCGCCCGCGCGGACATCATCACGGTGAAGGTCGAACGCAAGGATGTGCTGCGCTACGGCCCGATCTGGGATCCGATACGCAGCCTGGTGGAGTGCGGCGTGGGCGACGACGTGGACACCGTCATCACGAACGGCCAGGTACGTATGGAGAACGGGTGCATCCCGGGTGTGGATCTGGGAGAGTTGCGAGCGGCCGCCCAAGGATTCGGGGAGCATGTCTGGGCCAATTTGCAGGAATGGGACCCGTTGAAGCGGACGGCGCACGCCATGTGCCGTCCTTCGTTCTGTCCTGATTGCGATTAGCCCCGTGCTTGCAAGGCAGGAAGCTTAAAAACGTTTATAGGATCAAGGGGAAGTTCATGAAGAACATCTTTATGCGATGTGCATTCGGCCTGGCTGCTGCCGTCATGGCCAGTACCGCCCATGCGCAAGACGACGCGGACTCGTTTCCGACGAAACCGGTACACGTGATCGTGCCTTATGGCGCGGGTGGCGCGGCGGATCTTCTCGCGCGCACCATGGCTCTCAAGCTATCCGAAATCTGGAACGAGTCCGTGATCGTCGAGAACAAGCCCGGAGGGGTGGGGACAATCGGTATCACCTCGGTCGTCCGCTCTCCTGCGGACGGATACACCCTGGTGTCGGTGCCCGTATCCGACCTGGCGGTCAATCCGCATCTCTACCGAAAGCGTCCGTTCGACGTGTTCAAGGACCTCACGCCCGTCAGCCAGGTGGGCGCCGCGCTGAACGTGCTGGTGGTCTCGCCGAAGCTGGGCGTGAAGAACGGAAAAGAGCTGATCGCCCTGGCCAAGAGCAAGCCGCACGGCCTGACGTATTCCTCCCCCGGGGTGGGCAGCCAGGCGCATCTTGTTGCGGCCATGTTCGGCATGGCCGCGGACATCAAGCTGCAGCACATTCCATACAACGGCGTCGCGGCCGCGCTCAGCGACGTGGTCGGAGGCCAGATCGACATCATGTTCGCGCAACTGCCATCGGCTCTGTCGATGATCGAGGCGGGCAAGATTCAGGCGGTGGGCATGGCCTCGGAGGAACGCTCGTCCCTGGCCCCGGATATCCCGACGTTGAAAGAGTCGGCGGGGGTGTCCATCGGAGACGCGGTGTCATGGTCGGGTCTGATGGCTCCGGCGGGAACGCCACTGGAGGTGCGCGAAAAAATCGCGGCCGCGGTGACCCAGGCCATGCGCTCGCAGGAAATCCAGCAGAAACTGGCTGCCATGGGAATGGTCGGCCTGGGCGGGACGCCTGAGGAACTGGCCAAGGCCATGAAAAGCGATTCCGACCGGTATCGCAAAGTCATCCAGACCCTCGATATCACGCTCGACTGATCCGGCAAAACCCGGACGGCTGGGGGCAGGATCGCTGGGCGATATCAGCCCTTGTCCGCCAGCTCCCGTAGCTGGGCAAGCACCCCGTCCGGGATTTCCAAACCCTGTCGGTGCGCCTGCTCCTGTAGCCGTTGGCGGCGCTCGCCCGGCACGCGCACGCCTTCGTCGACCAGCATGGCGGAAATCAGCGTCTCGACCCGGTCGAGATAGACCTCGCGTCCCGCCAGCGCTTCCGGGTCGATGGCCAGGAAAGCCTGGCCGATGCGGGCCTGGTTGCCTTGCTCGGTAAAGAACGAGTCCGCCTCGAAGCCGAAATGCGCGCCGGTCAGGGCGCAGGCCAGCAACTCCACGATGATCGCCAGCATGGCGCCCTTGACGCCGCCCATGGGCAGCATGCTGCCCGTCAGGCCGGCCTTGGGATCGGTGGTGGGATTGCCTTCGGCGTCCAGCGCCCATCCCAGCGGAATGGGTTTGTTGTCGCGGGCGGCGGTCATCAGCTTGCCGCGCGCGACTTCCGACAGCGACAAGTCGATCACCACCGGCGCCTGGTCGCGGCGCGGGAAGGCGGCGGCGATGGGGTTGGTGCCGAACAGGGCGCGTTTGCCGCCCCATGCCGGCATCGCCGCCGGCGAATTGCCGACGGCCAGGCCGACCATGCCGGCCCGGGCGATCGATTCCAGGTGGTAGGCGGCAACGCCGAAATGGTGGCTGTTGGTGACGCCTATGAAAGCCACGCCGTGCGCGCGGGCGCGGTCGATGGCTTGTTTGATCGCCAATTCGCAGGCCGGAAAGGCCAGGCCGGCGCCGGCGTCGACCAGCGCGGCGCCGCCGCGCTCGCGCGCCACGCGCGGCTGGGCGCTGCCCACCGCGCGGCCGTTGCGCAGGTGCGTGGCATAGGACGGCACCCGCGATACACCGTGCGAGGCCAGGCCCTGTGCGTCGGCATAGACCAGCGCGTTGGCGGTCGCGCGCGCCATGTCGGGGTTGGCGCCGGCGGCGACGAGCGCGGAAGAGGCCAGCTCGTGCAGGGCGTCCAGTTCGATGTGAGCCATGAAGATTCTCTTGCTGTGTCAGTGGGCGCGCAGGGTCTCGGCAATGCGTTGTCCGAT
>NZ_CALFCW010000017.1:0-3790 GCF_937950555.1 uncultured Pigmentiphaga sp.
AAAACTCTGGACGCCTGCCTCTTCGAGCATACGGAGCATGATGTTGCCGGCGGCATCTGGGTTGAACGAGGCGCGCCGGAACGGTGACCCCGGCTTGAGGTAGTAGTCGTAGTGCGACAAAGGATTGCCCGCCCAATCCGGCAGCTCCTTTTCCGTCGCGACGTAGATGGCCCCGGCCTCGGTAAAGCGCTGCATCAGTTCGGTGTGGATTCCGCCGATGCCCGGATTGGCTGCGCCTTGCAGCCCGGAGGTATGCACGCCTCCAGGCATGTCGAACTTTTCGACCAGTACGACGCTGCAGCCCTCCCTGCGGGCGCGAAGTGCGGCGGCGAACCCACCCGGTCCACCACCGATGACGACGACGTCTGCGCTTGCCAAGATCGGTACGCCTTTGCGGGTGAAGGCAGGCGCCTTGGCGTCACTCTTGTTCAACTCTCTTCTCCATTGCTAGGGGTGGTGGCGGCAACTATTCGGCCGTGATCTTGTTTTCGATGATGACCGGCTTCCAGCGCGCCAATTCTTCTTGCATGAACGCCTTGAATTCCGCTGGTGTGGTGGGTGCGGGCTCCATGAATTGCTGGCGCAGGAACTCCACGACGTTCGGTTGCCGCAGGACATCGCCAATCGCTGCGCTGATGCGTGCGGCCGCTTCGGGCGCCATGCCGCCCGGGCCCACGAACCCCATCCATGCGCTGCCGACTATTTCCGGGTAGTACTCGCGCAGGCTCGGTACATCTGGTAGCAGTGCCGCGCGATTCGCGGTGGAGACCGCGATCGGAACGACGTTGCCGCCGCGCACCTGTGCCATCGTCGCCTGCGCTGGAAGACATCCCATTTGTACTTCGTTGGTCATGACTGCCGTCGTCGCCTGGACTGCGCCGGCATACATTACCGGCGTGATTTCGGCGCCGCTCTTGTTGGCCAGCAAAGTCATGACCAGATGCCCAAGAGAGCCATTGCCGACGTAGGAGTAGTTGTATTTACCGGGGCTTTGCCGGAGCACTTCGATGAGCTCGGGAACCGTCTTGACGCCCAGGGCTTTAGAGGCGATCAAAAGGCAAGGCTGATGCACGCCCAGGGTCAGTGGCGTCAGGTCCTTCGCCGGGTCGTAGCTCATGCGCTTGTATAGCAGGGGGTTATGAACGAGAGGTCCTGCGATGCTGACGCCGAAGGTGCTTCCGTCGGGCTGTGCGCGTGCCACGAGCGCGGTACCAATCATGCCTCCTGCTCCCGGTCGGGAGTCGACGATGAAAGACGTGCCGAATTTCTTCTGCAGGCCGTCTGCCACGATTCGCGCGACGGCATCGGTGGTAGTGCCCGCGCTGAAGGGGTTGACGATGGTCGTGGTGCGGCTCGGCCATTCCTGGGCCGTTGCCAGTACGGTGTGAGCCATTAGCGCCAGGACGACTGCTTTTCTTATCATGGGGTGTCTCCGTGAAATGATGCTTATGGGGTGGGAGTCAACTGTTCGCGGCGGAATAGGGCGCCGGCTTTTTGCAGGCTCTGCTGTACTTCCCCGGTGGGAACGAATGAGGGCAGTGTGTTGCGGGTTGCCGCGATTGCGCCGAGCGTGCCGGCGGCCTGGCCCATGGCCATGGAAGTCGCCATGTGGCGGGCTCCGGCCATGGCTTCGCGCGTTGAGCTCAACGTCCGGCCGCAGACCAGCAGGCCTTCGACATTTACGGGAATCAACGTGCGCAGCGGAATCTCGAAGGGAGCAGGCGGGGCGTAGAGGCGTATGCCTGTGCCTCCTGGCTGGTGGCGGTCCATCGGGCCCGCGCCCAAGGCGATGGAGTCCTCGAAGCTGCGCGCCTGCATGATGTCTTCCTCGCTGAGCGTGTATCGGCCCTCGATGCGTCGCGTTTCGCGAACGCCAACTCGTTCCGCGACGTCGGCGAGAATTGCATTTTCGAAACCCGGCATGTCGCGCCGAAGGAAGGCGAGGATGCTGCGGATCTGGCGCCGCCCCTCCTGCTCTGCGCGCGAGGCGTCGCGCGCGTCGAGCGCATCGATCCCTTGAATGCGGCTCATCAGGCAAATCGCATCCGTCTGCCCGGGCGTGCTCACAAAGGAGACGCTTTCCCAGAACAGCTCTCCCCGTCGCAGCCCTTCAAGCACGAGGGCACGGCGCTCTACCGACGGGACGGCCTTGAAGCGGGGAACGTCGACGTTTGATAGTCGGAAGGACAGTGTGCAGGGCTGGCGCCCGTTGCCATCGTCCTCCTTGAAGGGAACGCCGACGCTGGCACAGGCCAGCGCGTCTCCGGACGCATCAATGATGATTGGGGCGAGGAAGGCCAAACGTCCCTGTACGGTTTCTGCACTGGCACCGGCGAGCATGGAGCCGTCTGTCAGCACCCTGGCGAACGTCGTGTGGAAGAGTACGTCGACGCCGGCCTCACGAGTGACATCGTCCAGGACCCATTTCACGGTTTCAGGATTGAAGGGAAGGACGCGCAGTGGAAAGGGCGTTCCAGCTGCCTCACCCATGACGTAGCGGTGGAACCCCTCGGACCCGCCAGCGTCGATCACCCGTTCTGCCAGCTCGTAGGGAATACCGCCGACTACGCGTGTTTCTCCATGGAAGAAAGCCACCCATTGCGCCACGAGGTTGGCGGTAGCCGCCCCGCCGAGGCAGCCACCCCGCTCGATCAACAAGGTGCGGGCTCCCGAGCGCGCTGCGGCGATGGCAGCAACCGTCCCCGATGCGCCTCCCCCGACGACGATGACGTCATATGTGCCAGCGACGGGCGTGTCGAGGGACTCTTGGACGATGCGCGACATGCTTTGTCTCCCGATGCTTGTGGGTATTGACTGTCATGTCGCGAAGTGTTGCGCTCAGGATGTGGGGGGACTAGAGAGTGTTCTCATATGTGAACGTTTTTCGCCTCTCGGGCTCGCGCCTGGTGCGCTGCCACGGCGATTTCACGCGCAGCAGTGCGCAGGGTTCTGACGAGCTTGTCCTTGCGGTCCTCATTGAGGCGATCGGTCGGCATCGCCAGTCCGATGGCGGCCAACGCGCGTCCACGTGCATCCAGGATTGGAACGGCCAGGCCGACGATGCCAGCAGTAAATTCGCAGAAAGACCAGGCCACGCCATCTTCCCGGATTTGTTGTATCTGCCGGCGCAAGACAGCCACCGAGCGTATCGTGTGCTCAGTGCGCGGCTCGAGCCGGACGCGGGCGAGGTAGGCTTCTCGATCAGCGGGGGGCAGCCATGCAAGGAGCACTTTACCGGCCGAGCTCGCATAAAGCGGCTGCATGACGCCTACATGCACGGAATACAGGACGGCGCGCGGAGATTGGGCGGAAGCAATGCGTTCGGCCATGTCGTGGCGCAACACGCTCAGGCCCGCTGATTCTCCAGTGCTATCCACGAGCCGTTGCAACCAAGGTTGGCTGGCCCGCAAGAGATCCCGGTTGTGCGCGCCGCGCCTCGCGAGGGCGTATGCGCCTTCGCCCAACTGGAAGCGGTTGGAGTCTGTGGATTGATCGATGTAACCTCGGTTCGATAGGGTGCGCAGTAGGGCGGTCAGGCTGCTTTTGGGAATACGGGTGCGGCGCGCGATTTCAGCATGGGTCATCGCGCGCCCGGTGCTTGCCAGGAGCTCCAGGATATCCAGGACGCGGTCCGCAGATTTGACGCTGGCTTGGGAGGGTGATGCCTCATGTTTGGCGCGCATGGTTCTTGCCGTGCCGTAATGTACGAGTCGATGTATCGGATTGTATGAGTCTCGTTCCGCCGCCCCCCATCCCTGCGCTGCTAGCCGAGATCCTCCGCGCCGTTCCG
>NZ_CALFCW010000018.1:0-57409 GCF_937950555.1 uncultured Pigmentiphaga sp.
CCAAAGACAAGGACGGCTGCGCCGTCCGCGCTATCCTTCCCCGCCCTGAACGGCGGGGCTTGTCGCGCACCGGGTCAATGGGAACTAGCCCGCCCGGCAGCGAAGCGCCTGCTATGCTTGCGGCTCCAGTGAGTTTTACAGCGAGGAATTTCCATGAGCATCGAGCGCTTCAGCGTTGGCAAACGCATGTCTGAAATGGTCGTCCACGGCGGCGTCGCCTACCTGGCCGGCCAGGTAGCAGAGGATCCCAGCCAGGATGTCGCGGGCCAGACCCGCCAGGTGCTGGCTGCCATCGACAAGCTGCTGGCTGCCGCCGGCACCGACAAGACGCGCATCTTGCGCGCGCAGATCTTCCTGGCCGACATCAACGACTTCGCCGCGATGAACTCGGTGTGGGACGCCTGGGTACCTGCCGGCCACACGCCCGCCCGCGCCACGGTCGAAGCCAAGCTGGCAGCACCGGAATACAAGGTCGAGATCGTCGTCACCGCGGCGGTCTGACGCTCCTAGGCGGCCTCAGCGCGGGAGGGCCAAGCCTGCGCCCAGCGGGTCTTGCCGGTAGTAATGCGCCAGCAAGGCGTACCATTCGGGCATCTCTTGCCGCAGTGGCTCCGGGTGTACGAAGAACGCCTCGGAGCTGACTGCGAAGAATTCGGCCTCGTCCGTGGCGGCATACGGATCCAGCGGCAATTGGGCGTACCACGGGTCGGCTTCCGCCGATTCGGGATCCACGTCCGGAGGTATCGCCGCCTCGACCGCGTCCAGGCGCTCCAGCAGCGCGTCGAAACTCCGTTCCAGCACGCTGCGCCACAGCCTGGGCTTGATTTCCGGGTGCGCGTGCAGGCTGGGCATGCCGTCGGCCGCGCCGTCGTACAAATCAAGCTTGTGCGCAAATTCGTGTATGACCACGTTGAAGCCGGGCGGGCGCTCCTCGCCCGGCCCCGCATCTTCCCATGACAGCACTACGGGCCCGCCGTCCCAGGCTTCGCCCGCCGCTTCCTCGACGTATTCGTGCACCACGCCGTCCTCGTCGACGTCTGTGCGCGGAATGAGGAATCCTCCCGGATAGACGATGATTTCAGACCAGCCTTCATAAAGGCCGGGATCCAGGTTCAGGATGGGCAGGCAGGCCTGCACGGCGATCGAGAGACGGATGGAGTCCGTCAAGACCTGTCCGCCGGCTCCGGTCATGGCTTTGCTGGCGAGAAACCAGGCGACCCGTTCACGCAATGCCTCGCGCTCGTTCTCTGTAAGCCGTGCCAGGAAAGAATGCGAGGTCAGCGTATCGGCCCATAGCCCGGCATCGATGCGCGCCTGTATTTTCGCCACGCGGCTTTTCGAGGCGCCGCGGGCAAACAGCCATCCCAACATACAGTCCGTCCAGGGTGGAGAAGCCGTTAGCGTACCGCGTCCACGCACGATGCGCAGGCCGGTCCGGCCTGCTTTCCCGGCGCGAAGCACTGGCTCGGGCCTTTCGCGCGGCTACTCCTCCTTGGCGGGGCGCCAGGCGGTGAAGCGGGCTTCCATCCATACGACCGCTGCGTATAGCAGCAGCCCCAACGCAGACAAAATGAACAGCGCGGCAAACACCCGTACCGTGTCAAACATGCCCTGCGCGCTCATGATGACGTAGCCCAGTCCCCGCTGCGAAGATACGAACTCGCCCACGATTGCGCCCACCAGTGCGAGCGAAATGGCGATTTTCATTCCACTCAGGATGGAGGGGAGGGCGCACGGCAGGTTGACTTTGGTGAATACCTGCCACCAAGACCCGCGCAGGACGTGCGCGAGGTCGGCGACGTCCGGGGGCACCGAGCGCAGGCCGTGCACGGTGTCCACGATGATGGCGAAGACGGCGATCAGGAATGCGATCGCGATCTTCGGTTCGGTGCCCGTTCCCATCCAGATCACGAATAGCGGCGCGATCGCGACTTTGGGTACGTTATTGAGCGCCACGATGAGCGGATACAGGTAGCGCTCGAACAGCCGGGAGCTCACCAGGATGGCGGCGATCAACACGCCCAACACCACCGACAGGGCGAATCCGGCCAACGTGGTCATCAAGGTGAACAGGGAATGGTCCAGGTACCAGTCATGGGCATCGATGATTTCAGCGAGGATCTGGGTGGGCAGAGGCAGCACGACGGGCTTGACCTCCAGCCAACGGCCGAGTACTTCCCAGGCAATGAGGAAAAGCAGGCCAGAAAGGGAGCCGGCGGCGATGGCGTGGGCGTGGCGGGCTCCCTTCATGCCTTGCCCTCCATGAGGTTACCGCTTGCGGGTGCGTTGTCCCGTTCCTTGAAAATACCCATTTGCTGGAACAGGTCCCGGATCTCGGCGACGTAGTCGCCGAACGCTTTCGTTTCGCGAATCGACAAAGGCCGCGGGCGGGGCAGGTCGATCCGCAAAGTGCGGGCGATGCGTCCCGGACGTGGCGAGAAAACCATGACTTCGTCTCCCAGGAAAACGGCTTCGGCAATGCCGTGCGTGACGAACAGCACGGTGTTGCGCGTGGACATCCAGATCCGTTGCAGCTCGATGTTCATCTGGTCGCGCGTAATCGCGTCCAGCGCGCCGAACGGTTCGTCCATCAGCAGCAGGTCAGGATCGTCGATCAGCGCCCGGCATATTGCCGCGCGCTGCCGCATGCCGCCCGACAGTTGGTGCGGATAGCGGTCGGCGAAGTCCGCCAGCCCGGTCATGGCCAGCAGCTCCTCGACTTTGTCGCGGTACTGCGCTAGCGGCTTGCGGGCGAACTCCACGGGCAGGAGGAGGTTGCGGCGGATGTTGCGCCATTCCAGCAACGCGTCGCGCTGGAACACGAATCCTATGCCCTCCGGCGGGCCGTTCACCTCGCGTCCGCGCACGCGTAGGCTGCCGCTGGTAATGCGCTCGATGCCGCCGACGCAGCGAAGAAAGGTGCTTTTGCCGCAGCCGCTGGGGCCGAGGATGCTGATGAAGCGGCCGGCGGGAATGTCAACGTCAACGCGTTCGAGCGCCGTAACACCATGTTTGCCGGGAAAAACTTTTCGAACTGCTTGGGCCTCGATGATCGAGCGGCCGTTCACTGATGAGTCCTCCTATCGGTCGTGCGTTTCAACTGGGTACGGGGGGAAGCGGGCCGCAGGCGGCGTTTCCCCCCGGTGGGCCGATCATCGGGCGGGGAGCTGGACGTAGAACGACGAACCGGGGTTCGTCGAACCGATCAGGCCGACGGAAGAGAGGGTCTTGACGGCGTTGTCCCACTCTTCCGGGATGAGGGAGCCGACGGGCGTGGCGGGAGAGATGGCAAGGAAAGACTCCAGCGCATCGATCTGCCCCCGCAGCACGCTCGCATCCAGTCGCGCCTGGCGCCGTTCGGCCAGGATCGCTTGGACTGCCTCGTCCTGGTGGCCGTCGTAGATGTATTTCCACGCCCGGGTGACTACGGCGGCAAAGCGTGCGAGGACTTCCGGGCGTTGCTTGAGCTTGGATTCACTGGCGAAGAGCCCGAAGCTCGGCATGTGCAGGCCGTAATCAGCGAACGGGATGCCGATGGAGGGGCGCTTGGCCGACACCGCAGGCAAGAAGAAGGGGATCGTCGAGAAGGCGGCGTCCGTGCGACCGACGGCGTAGGTCGTGGCCTTGCTGGCCGCATCGACGTTGACTAGCTCCACGTCTTTACGCTGCACGCCTCCGGCCGCCAAGAAGGCGTCGATGAACGGCGCCTCGAGCGAACCGGCGGTATAGGCGACGCGCTTGCCCTTGAGCTGCGCAGGACCCTTGATGCCGCTGTCGGACGGCACCAGCATGCCGACGTCGCTGCGGCGAGCGTAGACGGCGAGGGCCTTCACCGGCAGCCCCTTGTCGCGCGCGATCATCATGCTGGCGAGCGCAGCATGGCCCACGTCGAACTGGTCGTTGCTGCCTACCAATTGCACGGTCGCCACCGAGCCGTTGCCGTCTTCGAGCGAGACGTCCAGGCCGGCCTCGTCGAACCACTTTTTCTGCTTGGCCAGGTGGAAGGGCGCATGAACGCCCCATGGCGTCCAGTCCAGCTTGACTTTGACGGCATCCGCCGCCGAAGAAGGTACGGCGAAGATGGCGGAGCAGAGCAAGCTCGCGCCCAAACCGAATTTCACTAGCTTCTCAACGCGATGAACAGTCATGGTCGGCCTCGATGTGAGGTGAAGGGTCAACGGCAAAAAAGCAAACAACATGCCATTAGTTAGTATGCTGATCATATTTATTCAGCCTACTGCATAATTTGACGAAGGTTGATGCGGGGAAACGCGAGGTTTCTTGCGGAGAGGAGGAGGCGGGATGGGATCCCGCGGGTCGGCACCAGCTTGGTGAGGCCGCGCGCCCGCGGTGCACGGGCCTGCTGACGATGCGATCAGCGAGAGCGACCGGTCGGAGCGTTTAGGGCGATAATCCAGGATTGGGCGCGCCAGCGATGGCTGCCCTGGGGGCTGTGGCGCCGCCGGGAAAGCGGGGCGCATCCCAACATACAATCTCCGCTTGGCGGCTTGCCCGCCGGAGCATGGCGCCGACGTCGAGCCAGGCCGGTGCAAAGTGTACGACCATGAACGAATCCCCTCGCGCTTCCGACCCGTTGTCGGCGATTTTCGGCCCTGACTGGCAGCAGGCGGCCCATGCCGGCTTGTCGGAGCAGGCGTCCCAGGAATTGAGCAGGGCGCTTGAATGGTCGCTCCCGCGCTATGCGCGCGAGCCCGCGATCGCCGATGGGGAAGGCTGGGCCGAGCATGCCGCCGGGGTGGTGACGGTTCTCGCCGGCCTGCAGGTAGACGGGCACACCCGCATGGCGGCGCTGCTGGCGTATGCCGTGGACGATCACGAGATCAACCCCCATCATTCGAATAAAGACGCCGTCACGGTGCAGTTCGGTGCCGAGGTCGCGCGCCTGGTGCATGGCTATCGCGCGCTCATCAGGTTGGGCCAGGTCACGCGCGATGCGAGCGACGCATCGGCCGGCAGCGGTGCGCAGGCGGAGATGCTGCGCAAGATGCTCCTCGCGATGGCGGCCGACCTGCGCATCGTGTTGATGCGCCTGGCTTCGCGGCTGCAGACGCTGCGCTGGCATGCCCAGCGCAAGGTGCCGCTACCCGAGGCCCTGGGCCGGGAGACCCTCGAACTCTACGCACCCTTGGCCAATCGCCTGGGCATCTGGCAGATCAAGTGGGAAATGGAAGATCTCGCTTTCCGTTTCCTCGAGCCGGCGCGCTACAAGGAAATCGCTGGCCTGCTGGAGGAAAAGCGCGTCGAACGCGAAGCCTTCATCGCAGACGCCATCGCGCGCGTGCGCCAGGCGCTGGAAAACGCGGGAATTTCCGCTGAAGTCACGGGGCGGCCCAAGCACATCTACAGCATCTGGAACAAGATGCGCAACCGGCGGCTGGATTTCGCCGATCTTTACGACCTGCGCGCATTGCGCATCATCGTGGACGACATCCGCACCTGCTATACGGTGCTCGGCTTGGTCCACCATTTGTGGACCCCGGTGCCCAACGAGTTCGACGACTACATTTCCCGCCCCAAGCCCAATGGCTACCGGTCGCTGCACACGGTGGTCTACGACCATGACGGACGCCCGTTCGAGGTCCAGATACGCACGCGCGAAATGCACCAGTTCGCCGAGTTCGGCATGGCGGCGCATTGGCGCTACAAGGAAGCGGGCGCCAAGGGCGGACAGGTGAGCGCCGACTCCGAGTACGACCGCAAGCTGAGCTGGATACGGCAGCTGCTCGCGTGGAAGGCGGACGTGCAGGTGGACGACCAGCTCGGGCAGACGGCGCTCAATTCGCTCTCGGACAACATCTACGTGCTGACGCCGCAGGCGCGCGTCATCGAATTGCCGCCCGGCGCGACGCCAGTGGATTTCGCCTACCAGGTGCACACCGACCTCGGCCACCGTTGCCGGGGCGCGCGCGTGGATGGCGTGATGGTGCCCCTGAACACGCGCCTGGTCACGGGCCAGACGGTGGAGATCATCGCAGCCAAATCCGGCGGGCCGTCGCGCGATTGGCTCAACCCGCAGCTGGGATATCTCGCCAGCCAGCGGTCGCGCGCCAAAGTGCGCGCCTGGTTCAATGCCATCGACATCCAAGAGCGCATCGCCCAGGGCCAGGCCATGCTCGAAAAAGAGCTGCAGCGGCTGGGCAAGACCGCCACCAATCTCGAATTGCTGGCGCAGCAGCTGGGATTCGCGTGCACGGAGGATTTGTACGTCGCGCTGGCCAAGGACGAGTTCAGCCTGCGCCAGGTTGCGGCCGCCTTTGAGGCTCCGCCCGAAGATGCTGCGCCGGACCTATCCGCACTGACGCGCGACAGCCGCCCCGAGAGCGCGGTGCACGCGGGCAAGAGCGGCGTCCTGGTGGTGGGCGTGGATTCGCTGCTGACGCAATTGGCCAAGTGCTGCCGGCCGGCGCCGCCCGACCTCATCTCGGGATTCGTGACCCGCGGGCGCGGCGTGTCCATCCATCGCTGCGATTGCAAGAGTTTCCGCGAGCTGGCCAAGCGCGAGCCCGAGCGGGTGATCGACGTCGCCTGGGGAGACACCCGGGATGCGGTCTATCCGGTGGACATCGTCGTGCTCGCCAATGACCGCCACGGCCTGCTGCGCGACATTTCCGAAGTCTTTGCGCGCCAGCGCATCAATGTCATCGGCGTCAACACGCAAAGCCGGCAAGCCATCGCCCGCATGGTGTTCACGGCCGAGGTAGGCAACGGCGACCACCTCGCCCGGGCGCTGGCCGGCATACGCGAAGTTCCCGGCGTGCTGGAAGCAGATCGACGCTAACCGGGCTCCGCGCCCGTGACGAGTTCGCGGGGGGCGTTGCGGGCGAGCCGGTAGGCAACCCAGTCATCGTGGTCGATGGGCACCGCCTCGCCCACCAAGCCGGGGTTGATGGGGTAATACTGGCAGTGCAGGCTGCGCTCGCCGATCCACAGGTCGATTCCGCGGCGGACGAACAGCGTGTCTTGGGCCGGGTCGTATTCCTCGACTTCGTCCATTGCGGCCAGCAGTGCTTCGTCCACCGCGTAGACTTCGCCCCGCACGCGTCGGCCAGGTGCGGCCTGTTCGATAAGCCCGGGCCAATCCCCGAAATCCACCATCCGGCCGGGCACGGACGACATGCCGAGGTAGGCCGGGGCGGGCAATCCTCGGCGTTGCGCGAGGCGGTAAATGTCGTTGATTTCGCCGCGCCTCAATGTGCCGTAGACGAAAACGTAGTGCATGGTCAGGGCTTTTTCGAAGTGGGAGGGCCGATGGGGCGCCCGGCGAGGCAGAGTTCGCCGGTTTGCAGCGCGTCGAGCGTGCGCAGGGCTTCCTCGGGGTTGCGGCCCACTCTCAGATTATTGACCGAGATGTGTTGGATGGTGTTGTCCGGATCCACCAGGAACGTGGCGCGCAACGCCACGCCTTCGGTGCGGTCGCGGATGCCGAGTTGGTCCACCAGCGCGCCGGCGCTGTCCGCAAACTGGTAATGATTGAGCCGGGAAAGCGCAGGATTTTCGCGCCGCCAAGCGAGCTTGGCATATTCGCTGTCGAGCGAGCCTCCCAGCAAGACGGCGCCGCGTTCGGAAAACTGGTCGGCCAGCGCCGCGAAGGCGGCGATTTCACTGGCGCAGACCGCTGAAAAATCTTTGGCGGTGAAATAAATGACCTTCCATTTGCCTGGGAACGATGTCTCGCTCAGGGTCTCGAAGGCCGAGGCGCCGTTCTCTTCTGGCTCGTTGAAGCCCGGCTTGACGCCGTGGACCTTGAAGGGTTCGAGCTTGGTACCGACGGTTTTCATGATCGTTCCTCGCAGTGTGGCCGGGCGCGCTGGCGGCCGGCTAGGGCCGGACCGCTACTTGGCGTCAGCGGATTTTTGTGAGGAAGCCGGCAGGGTGATGCGGGCAGTCAGGCCGCCGCCCTCCCGGTTAATCAGGTTCAGGGTACCACCGGCGCGCTGCAACAGTCTCTTGACGATGGCCAGCCCCAGCCCCGCGCCGCCCGCATTGGTGCGTGCGTCCGAGCCGCGCGTGAACGGCCGCAGCAGTCGCGGCACATCCTCGGGCTTGACGCCCGGCCCGTGGTCCGATACCTCGATCAGTATGTTGTTGCCCTGTTGGCGGACCGTCAATTCGATATGAGGAGGCTCGCCGGGCTTGTGTCCGTAGCGGCGGGCGTTTTCGAGCAGGTTGCTGACGGCGCGTTGCAGGTCGGCCGAGGCGATGCGCGCCCACAGATTGGGCGTGATACTGGCTTGCAGCGAGCCGCCCAGCGTCTCCGTGTGGCTGCACTCGCGCTCGACCAATTCGGCGATCAATTCCGACACATTGTGATTGCGGTCCGGCGCGCTCGCCGGCCGGGCGTATTCCATGAATTGGCCGATGGTGCGGTCGATCTGGGCGAGATCTTCGTCCACGGCCGCGCGCGCGGTTTCCGAAACGCCGCTTAGTTCGATTTCCAGGCGCAGCCTCGCAAGTGGCGTGCGCAGGTCGTGCGAGATCCCGGCCAGCATCAGGGCGCGGTCGGCTTCGGCACGGTCAAGCTCTTCCACCATGCGGTTGAAGTTGGTGTTGACCCGGCGAATCTCTTCGGGCCCGGTCTCGGGCAGCGGAGGCGGCGTCTCGCCGCGCGACAGTGCGAGCGTCGCCCGGGAAAGGCGCGACAGGGGCCGGTTGACGAAGCCCACGATGACCGCGGCGCCCAGCAGCGACAGGAGCAGGGCGGCCGCACCCCAGCCCAGCCATTCCACCCCGGGCACCCGTTCCGCCCGGTCGCGTTCGACGACCATCCAGTAGTCGTCATCGTCGATGGAGAAACTGACCCACAGGCCGGGAATGCGGTTGACCTCCCAGGCGACGATGGTCTCCGGCCCCAGGCGCGCGATGATCTGCTCTTCCACGCGCTGCAGGACCTGCCTGTCGGGCAGCCGCACGGTGACGTCGTCTTTCTCGTGCGGGTAGATTTGAATGCCCTCGTTGGTGGCCAAGTCGAGCAGCAGGTAGCGCCGCTCCTGCGGCGCCGAGTGGATCAGGGCTGCACGGGTAATGTTGACGACGGTGACGATTTGCTGGGCGACTTGTTGCGCCCGGGGCTCTATCTCCATGCTCCGGAAAGCCTGCAGCCATGCGGCCAGGCTCGCCGTCATGAGCACGGTGAGCAAAAGAAAGGTCCGGCTGAACAAACCCAGCCTGGACGCAACGCGCAGGGCGACCGACATGGATGCCTAGGAGCGGATCAACTGCCCCCGTCTGGTACGAACACGTAGCCGAGGCCCCATACGGTCTGGATGAACACCGGCTTGGCAGGATCCGGTTCGATCAGCTTGCGCAGTCGCGAGATCTGGACGTCCAGGCTCCGGTCGAACGCTTCATATTCGCGGCCGCGGGCCAGCTCCATCAGCTTGTCGCGGGAGAGCGGGATCTTGGGATGCCGCGCGAACACCTTGAGCACGGAGAACTCGCCCGTGGTGAGCGCAACCGGTTCGTTGTCGCGGGTCAGCGTGCGGGTCGCCAGGTTCAGCACGTAAGGGCCGAACGTGACCGACTCGTTGTCCTGGCTCGGCGCGCCGGGGTGCTCGTCCGGTCCGCGGCGGCGGAGCACCGCGTTGACGCGCGCGAGCAGCTCGCGCGGATTGAACGGCTTGGGCAGGTAGTCGTCCGCCCCCATCTCGAGGCCGACGATGCGGTCGACGTCTTCGGCCTTGGCCGTGAGCATGATGATGGGCGTACTGTCCCGCGCCCCCCGCAGCCGACGGCAGATCGACAGGCCGTCTTCGCCAGGAAGCATCAGATCCAGCACGAGCAGGTCGAACCTCTCGCGCTGCCAGAGTTTGTTCATCGTCTGGGCGTTTTCGGCAACCCAGACGGAGAAACCTTGCTCGGCGAGGTAGCGGCGCAGCAGATCGCGTAGCCGCACGTCGTCGTCGACGACAAGGATTTTTTTGGGGGCGTTGGCTAGTGACATGGCGCGAATGGTGATGACATGGCGCGAATGTAACGGAGGCTCCCCGATCAATCCAGGGAGGGACATTGGTTGTTACATAAATGGTCGGTTGGACACTTCCGCGTCTATGATGATGTCATGCGTCCATCGTATGATTAGTACGTGAACAAAATATCCGATTCCACGCGTACTGCCAGTTTCACGACGCTAGCGCTCGGCGGATTGGCGGTCATGATAACGGCCTTGGCGGCTGCTGCGGCCTACGGGCAGGTCCGTGAGCGCTTCGCGCGCACGCCCGCCCTGGAATCCGGCCGGCGCATTTCCGGAACCATGGTGAGCCAGGTCGAGAACGCCGTCAAGGAGGCGAGCGGCCAGGTGAGCGCGTCGCAGGCGCAGGGCACGTCCGGCGTGCTGCGCGCCTCGATGGATCCTTGGGCCGGGCCCGTCGCTGCGGATGAGCGGCTGCAGTTGCCGCGGAGGCTGTCCTCGGAGGAGCGCCTTCTGCTGCGCCAGGAGATCCAGCGCGCCACCGAGGAAGTGTACGGGCCGTATCGCCGGCAGAAAAACTGAGCTCCCGCCTGGTCGCCGTCGCCGGCCGGGCTTGGGCTCCCCTTGGCCTGCAGGCGATGCCGCCCGTGGTGCTTGCGCCTGGGCTGTCACGTTCACCCGGGGCGATGCCGGCTTGCTTCTGGACTTACAATCGCAAGCCATGGCGCTGCATATTCTTTCCCTCGAAACTTCTTCTGCCTGTTGCGGTGTCGCGCTCTTGCGCGCGGACGAGACAGGCGCCGTCGACCTCTACTGCCGGGAGCACGTGGGCGTGCAGGAGCATTCGGCCAGGCTATTGCCCATGGTGGAAGAGGTCTTGGCGGAGGCTGGCATCGCCCGCTCGGCCCTGGATGCCATAGCGTTCGGCCAAGGGCCCGGGGGCTTCACCGGCTTGCGGGTGGCATGCGGCGTTGCACAGGGGCTAGGGTTTTCCCTCGGCCGGCCGCTGGTGCCAGTGGTGTCGCATGCGGCCGTGGCCGAGCAGGTCGAGGATGATGCCGGGCGCGCCTTGGTCGTGGCGATGGATGCGCGCATGGAGGAAATTTACCTGGCCGCATACCGGAAACGGGACGAAGGCCGGCTGGAAACCCTGATCGCCCCTCAATTGATGGCTTGCGCCGGGCTCGAGTCCTGGATTCGCGCGCAAATCGCGCAGCTGGCCGACGGTGCGTCGCTGCTGCTGTGCGGTGATGGGGCCTGCGCCTATCCGCACGCTTTTTCGGGTTTTGCCTTGCATGAGCGGGGCGCACCCGAGCGGCCCACGGCGGCTTCGGTTGCCCGGCTGGCGCACGCGGCATTTCTGCGCAATGAGACCGTTGCACCGGAGCTGGCGGCGCCGCTGTACGTGCGCGATAAAGTGGCCTTCACGACCGTGGAACGCCAGGCCGGGGCGGGCGGCAACCCGCGCGTTTCGGCGCCGGCGGGGCAACCATGAACGCGGTGCGCGGCGAGGTCGACGTGGCGAGAATCCTCGCCGATTGGGCGCAGGCATGCCGGCCCATGGATGAGGCGGACCTGGACCAGGTCGATGCCGTCGAACGGCAGATCTATTCGTTTCCCTGGACGCGCGGCAATTTCGCCGACTCCCTGCGCTCGGGCTATGACGCGTGGGTGGTACACGACGGCACGCGATTGCTGGGTTATTGCGTCACCATGCTGGTGTTGGACGAAGCGCACCTGCTCAACATCAGCGTCGCGCCGGCCGCCCAGGGCTTCGGGCTTGGCCGCCGGCTGCTGGGATGGGTGGAACAGCGCGCCGTTGCGCAGCATGCGCGCAGCCTGCTGCTCGAGGTGCGTCCATCCAACCTCATCGCCAAGGGCATGTACGAGCGCGCCGGCTTCGAGCGCATCGGCGTGCGGCGCGGATACTATCCCGCGGCGCGCGGCAGGGAGGACGCCATCGTGATGCGCAAGATGCTCGCTGCGCCGGACGGAGGGCCCGCACATGGCTGAGCGCAGCCCGAGCGGGATGAGCCCGGTCCGCCGGGCGTGGTTGCGCGAACTCGGCATCGAGCGGCTGTGGAACCTGCCCGGGCCCGTACTACAGGCGCCGGTCCCGGGAATTGTCCAGGCAGGCGTGCAGGACGATGCAGGCGCCGTGCAAGGCGCCGAATCGCCCATGCGGGACGTTGCGGCTCCCGTCCTGAGGACAGAGGCTGAGGCGGCCGAGGCGCCTGCGGCACTCGATCCGGAGCAGGCATGGGCGGCCCTGGAAGAGGAAGTTCGGCATTGCACGGCCTGCGGGCTGTGCCAAGGGCGCACCCAGACGGTTTTCGGCACCGGGCCGCGACACGCGCGCTGGATGCTGATCGGCGAAGCGCCCGGCGAGCAGGAAGACAAGCAAGGCGCTCCGTTCGTGGGCCGTTCGGGCAAGCTGCTCGACAACATGCTCGCCGCCATTTCCAGGTCGCGGCAGGTCGACGTCTTCATCGCGAACGTCATCAAATGCCGCCCGCCAGGCAATCGCGACCCGCTTCCGGAGGAGGTGGCGCGGTGCAGTCCCTTCCTGATGCGGCAGATCGAATTGATCCAGCCCGAGTTGATCTTGGTGCTGGGGCGGCTTGCCGCCCAAACCTTGCTCGAAACGGATGCGCGCATCGGCAGTTTGCGGGGCAAGGTGCATACCTTGTCGCTGCACGGCCGCTCGGTGCCAGTGGTGGTCAGCTATCACCCCGCCTACCTGCTGCGCAGCCCCGCCGAGAAAATCAAGGCATGGCAAGACTTGCGGCTTGCCGCGTCGGTGGGCGGCGCTTGAGGTGACCCCTTCGGCCGGCGTCGGCGCAGCTCAATCGTGCCGCAGCGCGGTGCCGTGGGCGCGGCTGCCGATGACCTGGTCGAGCTCGGGATGCTTGCGGTGATTGTGGCGGTTCCAGGCCATGATCAGTAGCATGAGGCCGGCCACCAGCGTGCCGAAGATGATGATGATGGTGTTGATGTGCATCTCCATGCCCAGCATGATCGAGTAGATGGCCACCATCAATAGGATGTTGAGTTGTTCGTTGAAGTTCTGCACCGCGATGGAGTGTCCGGCGGACAGCAGGACGTGGCCACGGTGCTGGAGCAGGGCATTCATGGGCACGACGAAGAACCCGCCCAAGGCCCCGATCGCGATGAGCAGCGTATAGACGAACCACGGCTCATAGGCGAGCGGCATCAGCATCACGACCAGGCCCATGACCACGCCCATGGGCAGAACCGCCAGTGCGTGGCGCAGCGGGACTTTGCCGGCCAGCACCGCGCCCAGTATGGTGCCGATGGAGGCGACGCCCATCAGGATCGACGCCTGGTTCAGCGGCAGGTCGAGCTGGACTCGGCCCCATTCGATCACGATCAATTGCAGCGTCGCGCCCGCTCCCCAGAAAAGCGTGGTGACCGCGAGGGAGATTTGCCCGAGCTTGTCGCGCCACAAGGTGGCGACGAAACAGCTGAACGTCGTGAGCAGTTTGACCGGGTTGCGTTGCTGTCGGGGATAGGTGACCCCGGTGGAGGGGATGAGCAGGTTGAAGAAGGCCGCGACGAGGTAGATCAGGGCAATCGCCATGATGGCCGCCTCGGCCGGCGTCTGCAGCCTGGGGCCCAGCACGTTCGCTTCGAGCGAGAGCAGCCAGGCCGACACCGTGGGGCTGATCAGCGCACCGCCAAGGACCACTCCCAGGATGATGGAGACGACGGTGAGCCCCTCGATCCAACTATTGCCCTTGACCAGTTGTTCGGGAGGCAGCAGCTCGGTGATGATGCCGTACTTGGCGGGTGAATAGGCGGCCGCGCCGATGCCTACCAGCGCGTAGGCGGCACAGACGGTGTAGACCTGGTGCGTGGGCGCGAGCCCAAGGCTCGCGTGCCCGAACATCAATAGGCAGCCGATGATCTTCACCGCATTGGTGGCGAACATCACCTTGCCTTTGGGAAAAGAGTCGGCGAAAGCTCCGACGAAAGCGGCCAGCAGGACGTAGGCGAGGGCGAACGACCACTTGATCATGGGCGTCATCCAGTCGGGCCCTTCCAATTGCTGGATCAACGCGATGGCGGCGATGAAAAGCGCATTGTCGGCGAGCGACGAAAAGAACTGCGCTGCCATGATCAGGTAAAAGCCGCGTTTCATCGGTGGGGGAGACTCGTGTGCCTGTGAGTGGATCCAAAAGTGCCGCACTCAGGGGGCACTGCGGCAGGATGCGTGGCGCGCATCGTAGCGCACGATTTATAGCATGCGGATAAGGGACGCTTTCGATTGCGTCCCGCGCGATCCGATGGTACTTACCCGCGGATGTTGCTGCTTTGGGGGAATTCCTGGAGATGGACGGCCGGTTGAGGCTCCCATCCCGGCTTGCGGTGCTCGGCGATGACGTTGGTGAAGATGCCGCCGCGCACGTACCACTTGGCCGTGATGCGCATGAAGCGGGGCGACAGTGCGCGCACGAGGTCGTCCAGGATTTCGTTGGTCACGGCTTCGTGGAATTTGCCTTCGTTGCGGAAGCTCCAGGTGTAGAGCTTGAGGCTCTTGAGCTCGACGCAGAGCTGGTCCGGAATATAGTCGATCACCAGCACGGCAAAGTCCGGCTGGCCGGTCATCGGGCACAGGCAGGTGAATTCTGGCACCTCGATATGGATCTGGAAATCCCTCCCGGGGCTGGGATTGGCGAAGGTGTCGAGATTCTTGCTGGGTTGAGAAGGCATGTGCTTGCGTCTATACGTAACGAAAGTGAAAAAAAGGCCGCGGCGGCGGCGCCACGCGTATCCTGCCGATGCCCCTTTGGTATTATACGAAGCATTGAATCGGCCGCCCGCGCGGTCCCATGCGCGCGCTTGCCGGCAGGGCGGCGCAGGTGGCCAGGCATAGCAGCCGCCACTGCGCCCAGGGCCGGCATGCGGTGGCGCCGGCCCGTTCGCCCGCCTGTTTTGGTGTCGTCTATCGATTCCTTTCCCAGCCCCTTTTAATCGAAGCTTTGTTTCCCGGTGCGACTTACCCAGATCAAACTCGCAGGTTTCAAGTCGTTCGTCGACCCGACGTCCATCCATGTGCCGAGCCAGCTGGTCGGGGTGGTGGGGCCCAACGGCTGCGGAAAGTCCAACATCATCGATGCCGTGCGCTGGGTCCTGGGCGAATCCAAGGCCTCCGAACTGCGTGGCGAGTCCATGCAGGACGTCATCTTCAACGGCTCGGTCAACCGCAAGCCGGCGGCGCGCGCATCGGTGGAGCTGGTGTTCGACAACTCCGAAGGGCGGGCCGCAGGTCAGTGGAGCCAGTACAGCGAAATCGCCGTCAAGCGGGTACTGACCCGCGACGGCACGAGCAGCTATTTCATCAATAACCAGCAGGTTCGCCGCCGCGACATCCACGACATCTTCCTGGGCACCGGGCTCGGCGCCCGCGGCTACGCCATCATCGGCCAGGGCATGATTTCCCGCATCATCGAGGCGCGCCCCGAAGAATTGCGGGTATTCCTCGAAGAGGCCGCAGGGGTGTCGCGTTACAAGGAGCGGCGCCGGGAAACCGAAAACCGCCTCTCCGACACCCGGGAGAACATGACCCGCGTGGAAGACATCCTGCGCGAGCTGGCCACGCAGCTCGAAAAACTCGAAGCCCAGGCCGAGGTCGCCCAGCGCTACAAGAGCCTGCAGGCCGAGAGCGAGCAGAAGCAGCGGTTCCTCTGGCTGCTCAAGAAGCGCGAAGCCGATGCCGACCGGGCGCAATATGCGCTGGCCATCGAGCAGGCCCAGGCGGACCTGGAAGGCGCGACCGCGAATTTGCGCAAGCTCGAGGCCGAGCTCGAGGGCACGCGCCAGGCGCACTATGCCGCCAGCGACGCCGTGCACGCCGCCCAGGGCAGCCTGTACGAGGCGAACGCCGAGGTGAGCCGGCTCGAGGCCGAAATCAAGTACGTGGTCGAGGCGCGCAACCGCATGCAGGCCCAGCTGGCCCAGCTGCAGCAGCAGATCGCGCAGTGGAGCGAGCAGCATGAGACGGGGGGCGAGCAGCTCGCCCAGGCCGAGGAGGACTTGGCCGTGGGCGAGGCGCGCGCCGAAGAGGCGCGCGTGGTTGCCGAAGAGGCCCAGGCCCAGCTGCCTGACATCGAAGCCAAGGTTCGCGATGCGGCCGCGGGGCTTTCCGAGCTGCGCAGCGCCTTGTCGCTGGTGGAGCAAAACCTTGCGCTGACCGCCCAAGAGCAACGCGAAGCCGATCGCCAGCTCCAGGCGCTGGCGCAGCGCCGGGAACGGCTGGAAGCCGAGGAGCGCAATTTGCAGCGCCCCGATCCGGCGCGGCTGGAGCAGCTCACCGGAGACCTCGCCGATACCGAGCAGCGCGTCGCTCAGGCGCAGCAGGAGCTCTCGGCCCTGGAAGAACAGCTGCCCGTGGTCGATGCCGCGCGCCGCCAGGCCCAGGAAACGGCGCAGAAGGAAGCGGCTGCCGTGTCCCAGATCGAGGCGCGACTCTCGGCCCTGACGCGCCTCCAACAAGACGTCCAGAAACAGGGGGCGCTGCATCCCTGGCTGGAAAAGCACGAACTGACCCAGCTTGGCCGCCTGTGGCAAAAGCTGCACATCGAGCAGGGCTGGGAAACCGCGCTGGAAGCCGTATTGCGCGAGCGCCTGGGCGCCCTGGAGGTCAGCAACCTCGACTGGGCCAAGGCGTTCTTCAACGACGCGCCGCCGGCCCGGCTCGCTTTCTACCAGTTGCCGCCCGCGTCCGCGCCGGCGGCGGCCCCCGCCGCGCTCACGTCGCTGGCCTCGCTGCTGCGCATCAGCGATCCCGGCCTGCGCGCGCTGATGAACGATTGGCTGCGCGACGTGTACGTCGCCACTGACGCATCGCAGGCGCTGGCCGGGCGTGCCCAATTGCCCGAGGGCGGCTATTTCGTCGTCAAGGAAGGCCACCTCGTTGGCCGGAACTGCGTGCGTTTCTACGCTCCCGATTCGGAGCAGGCCGGCATGCTGGCCCGCCAGCAGGAGATCGAGAACCTCCAGCGCCAGGTGAAGGCCCAGCAGCTCATCGCTGATGAGGCACGCTCGGCTGTCGCGAGGGCCGAAGCCGCCTATCAGCAGGTGGCCCAAGCCTTGCCCGCCTCGCGCCAGCGCCTGGCCGAGGTCACGCAACGCCTGCATGCCATCCAGCTCGAGCACACCCGCCTCGCCCAACAAGCGGCGCAGATGGAAGAACGTGCCGCCCGCATCCAGGAAGAGCGCGCGGAGTTGGAAGCCCAGGAAGAAGAGATCCGCATCCGCAAGGAAGAGGCGGAAGCCCGCTTCGAGACCCTGGATGCCGAACTGGGCGAAAAACAGTCCGCCTTCGAAGAGGCGCAAATGGCGCAAGAGCAGCGCGAACTCGAGGTCCAGCGCGCGCGCGAGCGCCTGCGCGAGCTCGAACGCGCCGCCCAGGAGGCCAGTTTCGCCGAGCGCGGCCTGCGCGCCCGCATCGATGAGCTGCGCCGCAACATGCAACTCGCCAGCGAGCAAAGCCAGCGGGCGGCGGCCGAAGCCGAGCGGGTGCAGCAGGAACTGCAGGTGCTGGACGACGCCGCGGCGCAGGCCGGCTTGCAGGCTGCGCTCGAACTGCGCAGCGAGCGCGAGAAGGTACTCAACCTCGCCCGCATCGAAATGGATACGCTGGCCGCTCAGCTTCGTGAGGCCGATGAGCGCCGCATGACGCTGGAGCGTTCGCTCGAACCCCTGCGCAGCCGCATTACCGAACTGCAGCTCAAGGAGCAGGCCGCGCGGCTGGCCCAGGAGCAGTACGCCGAGCAGCTGGCAGGCGAGGAGCTGGACCTGGCGGCCTTGGGCGAACAGCTCGACGCGCTTCCCAAGGAGTGGCAGCGCCCGTCGTGGCTGCAATCGGAGCTGCAGCGCCTCTCGCGCGAGATCGATGCCCTGGGGGCGGTCAACCTGGCCGCGCTCGATGAATTGAACGCCGCACGCGAGCGCAAGACCTATCTCGATTCCCAGCATGCCGACCTGCAGGCGGCCATCGATACGCTGGAAGACGCGATCCGCAAGATCGACCGAGAGACCCGCCAATTGCTGCAGGAAACGTTCGACACCGTCAACCGCCACTTTGGAGAACTGTTCCCCTCGCTGTTCGGCGGTGGGGAGGCCAAGCTGGTGATGACCGGCGAAGAAATCCTCGATGCGGGGGTCCAGGTCATGGCCCAGCCCCCAGGCAAGCGCAATAGCACCATCCACCTGCTATCCGGTGGTGAAAAGGCCTTGACGGCGACTGCGCTGGTGTTCGCGATGTTCAAGCTCAACCCGGCGCCGTTCTGCCTGCTCGACGAAGTCGATGCACCGCTGGACGATGCCAATACCGAGCGCTATGCCAATCTGGTTCGCCGCATGAGCGAGCAGACGCAGTTCCTCTTCATCTCGCACAACAAGATCGCGATGGAAATGGCGCACCAGCTAGTGGGCGTGACCATGCAGGAGCAGGGCGTTTCGCGTATCGTGGCGGTCGACATCGATTCGGCCATGCAGCTTGCCGCCGAGGCCGCCTGATGAGCCGCCGGCCCAGCAGGCATCTTTTCCATCACGCCCGTCATCGGGAACACACTCATGAGTGATCTACAAATCGGTCTCATCGCCCTAGGCGTTTTGGCCATCGTCGTCGTGCTTGGACTGAATTGGTGGCAGGACCGCCGTGCCCGCAAGCAGATCCAGGACGGTTTTGCCAGCAGCGGCAAGGATCCCTTGCTCCATGGTGCAGAGCCCAGCCTGCCGTCGGGCGCGCGCAGGGAGCCTGCCCTGGGCAGCCTGGCCGGCGGCCAGGACGGCGATGCTAATGTCGTCGGCGGCATCGAGGCCCAGGCCGAATCCGTCACGGCGGATCACGACAAGGAAGAGGTCGACGAGGCCTGCGAAACCGTGATCGATGTCTCGTTCCTCGAGCCGGTGCCTGGCGAGGAGCTCGCGGCTTTTACCCAGGGCATACGCCATGCCGGCCAGAAACCGCTGCGCGTCTTTGCCGAAACCACGGACGGGCTGCATCGCGCCGCCATCCGCAACGGCGAGAACTACGCGTCGGTGCAAGTCGCCGTGCTGCTCGCCAACCGGAGTGGTCCGCTCACGGCCGGCGAATGGGCCGAGGCTCTGTCGCGCGCGCGGGTGTTGGCCGATCGCTTCGACGGCACGGTGGAGGCCACCGACACGCAGGCCGTGCTCGATTGCGCCAATAAGTTGGACGCCGTTTGCGCCGCGCTGGACGCACAGGTGGGCTTGACCTTGGTCGCCAGCAGCCGCCGCTGGTCTTCGGGGGATGTGCTGACGGCTGCGCGCGAGGCCGGCTTCTCGTCCATCCAGGACGGCCGGTTGCCGTGGGTGGACCAGGACGGTGCCGTGCGCTTCACGCTTGGCCGCAGCGACGGCGTCTCGCTGGGTTCTGCCGGGCCGGCCACCATCGGCCAGCTCAGCGTGATCCTGGACGTGCCGCGGGCGCCCGCCAACGAGCACGCATTTACCCAGATGGCGAAAGTCGCCCGCGGGTTGGCTGCCCGCCTCGAAGCCACGGTGGTGGACGACAACGGTCGTCCCCTTGCCGACGGCGCAGAGGCGGCCATCGATAAGCAGCTGCAGCTGTTGTACGCCAAGCTCGAGCAGTCCGGCCTGAAGGCCGGTTCGGTGCGGGCGCTGCGGGTATTCGGCTAAGGCGGGTGCCGGGGCTTCGATGACGTCTGATATCGACCGGGAAAACGAGGCCAAGCGCCGCGCTGCCGAGCTGCGGCAGGAGTTGGCCCTCCACAACCACCGCTACTACGTGCTCGACGATCCGCTGATCAGCGACGCCGAATACGATGCGCTGTTCGCGGAACTGGTCAAGCTCGAACAAGAGTTCCCGCTGCTGGCCACGCCGGATTCCCCCACCCAGCGCGTGGGGGGCGCGCCGCTCGCCGCCTTCGGCACGGTGCGCCATGCCGTGCCCATGCTCTCGTTGAACAACGCCTTCGATGAGGAAGACGTCGTCGCGTTCGATAGGCGCGTGCGGGAAGGGCTGGAGACCGACGCCGAAATCGAGTATGCGTGCGAGCTGAAACTGGACGGCCTGGCCGTGAGCCTGCGCTATGAGCAGGGCCGGTTCGTGCGTGCCGCCACGCGGGGCGACGGCCAGGTCGGCGAGGACATCACGGCCAACATCCGCACGATACGCTCGATTCCGCTGACGCTCATGGGGCCGGTGCCGGAAGTGCTGGAAGTGCGCGGCGAGGTCTTGCTGTTCCGCAAGGACTTCGAGCGGCTCAACGATGCGCAGCGGGAGGCGGGGGAGAAGGTCTTCATCAACCCCCGCAATGCCGCGGCAGGCAGCCTGCGCCAGCTGGACCCTCGCATCACCGCCAAGCGGCCGCTGCGGTTCTTTGCCTATGGCTGGGGCGAGATACGCGGCAGCCTGCCAGGTGCCGGGCAGGCCGATGCCGACGCGCCGCCGTTCGATACGCACATGCGCATGCTGGACTGGTTGCAGGAACTGGGCCTGCCGGTCAACCGCGAGCGGCGCCTCGCCAAGGGTGCGGCGGGACTCCTCGAGTTCTATCGCCGCGTGGAAGGGCTGCGCCCCTCGCTGCCTTACGACATCGACGGGGTGGTGTACAAAGTCAACGCCATCGGGTCGCAGCGCAGCCTGGGCTTCGTCTCCCGCGCGCCGCGCTTTGCGGTGGCCCATAAGTTCGCGGCCGAAGAAGCTACGACCGAGTTGCTTGACATCGAGGTCCAGGTGGGGCGGACCGGCGCGATCACCCCCGTGGCGCGGCTCAAGCCCGTGTTCGTGGGCGGCGTGACCGTCACCAACGCAACGCTGCACAACGAGGATGAAATCGAGCGCAAAGACGTGCGCATCGGCGACACCGTGGTCGTGCGGCGGGCCGGAGACGTGATCCCCGAGGTCGTCACCCCGGTGCTCGACAAACGGCCCCCCCACGCGCGCAAGTTCGTCATGCCGACGCATTGCCCCGTCTGCGGGTCGGCCATCGAGCGGCCGGAGGACGAGAGCATTGCGCGCTGCACGGGCGGCCTCTTTTGTGCTGCGCAGCGCAAGCAGGCGCTGTGGCATGCCGCCCAGCGGCGGGCCTTGGACATCGAGGGCCTGGGCGAGAAGCTGATCGACCAGCTGGTCGAGCGCGGCCGCGTGCGCACGTTGGCGGATCTCTATACCTTGACCGAAGAGGAATTGGCCGGGCTGGACCGGATGGCCCAGAAGTCGGCACGCAACTTGGTCGAGGCCATCCGTGCCAGCCGCACGCCGCCGCTGGCGCGGTTCCTGTTCGCGCTCGGCATCCGGCACGTGGGGGAATCGACGGCGCGCGACCTGGCGCGCCATTTCGGAAGCCTGGAGGCGGTGATGAACGCCAGCGAAGCGGAACTGCTCGCGGTGCCCGACGTTGGGCCCGTCGTGGCCGCCTCCATCTACCGCTTCTTTGCCGAGCCGCATAACCGGGAGGTCGTGGAGGCGCTGTTGCGCAACGGCGTCACGCCGGGCACCGAGGCCGTGGTCGATCGCACGGCCGGCCCTATCGCAGGCAAGATTTTCGTCCTCACGGGTACGCTGCCGACCATGACGCGCGAGGAAGCCGCCGAGCTGATTCGCGCCGCCGGAGGCAAGGTGACGGGCTCGGTTTCCAAGCGGACGCACTATGTCGTCGCCGGCGCCGATGCGGGCAGCAAGCTCGCCAAGGCGCAGGAGCTGGGCATCGCGGTGCTCGACGAAGACGGCCTGAAAGCGTTGTTGCAGTCGTGAAAGAGCGGGTGGAGCGCCCGCAAGAGGTATAGCATGCAGGCAATCATCGGGGGAACGGGGCTTTACCAGCTGACGGGGCTCGTCGTGACGCGTCGGCAGGTCGTGCGGACCCCTTACGGCGAACCTTCGGGGGCGCTGACCTACGGTCGCATCGATGGCGGGCCGGAAATCGTCTTCCTGGCGCGCCACGGCTACGGCCATACCCTGGCTCCCCATCGCATCAACTATCGCGCGAATATCTGGGCGCTGCACGAGGTCGGCGTGCGACGCGTCGTGTCCGTCGCCACGGTGGGCGGCATCGCCCCCCATTTGTCCGCGGGGGCGATCGTCGTGCCGGACCAGATCATCGACTACACCACGGACCGGCCGCGTACCTTCTTCGACGGGGAAGACCAGCCCGTCACCCACGTTGACATGACCCAGCCCTATGGGGCCGCCATGCGCCGTGACCTGCTCGCGGCGGCGCAGGCTTGCGGCATCGAGGTGGTCGACGGCGGTGTCTACGGCTGCACGCCCGGGCCGCGCCTGGAAACCGCCGCCGAGATCCGCCGCATGGCGCGCGACGGCTGCGACATGGTCGGCATGACCGGCATGCCGGAAGCGGCACTGGCGCGCGAACTGGAATTGGACTATGCGGCACTATGCCTGGTTACCAACGACGCCGCCGGCAAAGGGGCGAGCGTGGACCAGATTTCGGTGGAAGGCATGCACGTGGTGGTCGAAGACAGCATGAAAAACGTGCATCGCATCCTGGCAGAGCTGGTGAGCGGCCGCTGTTCGGCCAGCGGGGGAGCCTAGCACGCCGGCCCGGCGGGGCCGGCGGTTACCGCATTAGTTCAACAGGCCTTCGGCCTTGAGGGCGGCCTGCACGGCGGGACGCTGGGCGATGCGCTCGCGGAAGGCGACGATCGACGGCCAGCGCGAGAGGTCGATGTTCAGGCGGGGCGCCCAGCCCGTGGTCACGAACAGGTAGATGTCGGCCACCGAGAAGCCGCTGGGCAGCAGGTATTCGCGCTTGGACAGCTGGCTTTCGACGTAATCCAGCCGGGTCGCCAGGATCTGCTTGAAGACCTCCTTGGCGTCGTCAGAAATCGGCTTGAACATCGGCGAGAAGCCTTTGTGGATTTCGGTGGAGATGAAGACTAGCCAGCTTTGCAGCTCATAGCGCTCGGGGCTGGCGGGCGGCGGCGCCAGCTTGCGCTCGGGCACGCGGTCGGCGAGGTATTGCAGCAGGACGGCCAGCTCGGTCATGACCACGCCGGGGCTCACCTCCAGCGCGGGGACGTAGCCCTTGGGATTGATCTGGCGATAGTCCTGGCCGCTCTCGGTGACCTTGGCCTTGAGGTCGACTTTCTCCCAGGTGAAGTCGATGCCGGCTTCGCGCAGTGTGATGTGTGGCGCTTGGGAGCAAGCGCCGGGCGTGTAGTAGAGCTTCATGGTGTCGTGGTTCTCCTCGTGGAAAGCGCCTATTCTCTCACTGCCGCACGGCAAGTGTGTGTCGCGGACACAACCGGGCCCGGCGCTTCCTCACCGCATGGCATGTGGCCGCAAGGACCCCTCGAGCTCGGATTCGTCGTACAGCTCCACCGGCACCGGGTCCACTTTCCAAATCTTTTCTGCATACTCCCGTATGCTGCGGTCCGACGAGAACTTGCCCGAGCGCGCCGTATTCAGGATCGACATGCGCGTCCAGGCGTCCGTGTCGCGGTAGGCCTGCGCTACCAGGTCCTGGCACTCGATGTAAGACTGGTAGTCGGCCAGCAGCATGTACGGATCGTGGTACAGCAGGTTGTCCACCAGCGGGCGGAATAGACCGGCGTCGCCGCGGGAAAAGAATCCGCTGCGGATCAGGTCGATGCAGGTGCGCAGCTCGCTGTGGCTGTGGTAGTAGTCGGAGGGCTGGTAGCCAGCGTCCCGGAGCGCCTGCACTTCTTCGGCGGTATGCCCGAACAGGAAAAAGTTCTCCGGGCCGACCTGCTCGCGCAGTTCGATGTTGGCCCCGTCCATGGTGCCGATGGTCAACGCGCCGTTCATCGCAAACTTCATGTTGCCCGTCCCGGAGGCCTCCTTGCCTGCCAGCGAAATCTGTTCCGAGAGGTCGGCGGCGGGGTAGATGCACTGGCCGAGCGTGACGTTGAAGTTGGGGATGAAGACCACCTTGAGCAGGTCGTGTACGTCGGGATCGTGATTGATGACGTCGCCCACGGAAGTAATGAGCTTGATCATCAATTTGGCCATGTGGTAACCGGGCGCGGCTTTTCCACCGAAGATGAAAGTGCGCGGCTGCAGGTCCCGCGCGCGCCCGGACTTCAGGCGATGGTATAGCGTCACGATGTGCAGCACGGCCAGGTGCTGGCGCTTGTACTCGTGGATGCGCTTGACCAGCACGTCGAACATGGAATCCGGGTTGACCTGCACGCCCGTCCGCCGCTGGATCAGCGCGGCAAGGTCCGCCTTGTTGGCCCGCTTGACGGCACGCCACGCTTGGCGGAACGACTCATCGTCGATGTGATTTTCGATCTGCCGGATGCGCGGGAGGTCCGTCACCCAGGCGTCGCCGATGGTGCGGGTCACCAGCTCCGTCAGCCGCGGGTTGCTCAGCACGAGCCAGCGGCGGGGCGTCACGCCGTTGGTGATGTTATGGAACTTCTCCGGCCACATCTCGTAGAAGTCCTTGAGCACGCCTTTCTTGAGCAGTTCCGAATGCAGTTCCGCGACGCCGTTGATGGCATGGCTGCCCACGCAGGCCAGGTGCGCCATGCGCACGTAGCGCTCGCCAGTCTCGTCGATCAGCGAGAGCCGCGCGATGCGCGATTCATCCCCCAGGAAGTGAATGCGCACGTCATTGAGGAAGCGCGCATTGATCTCGTAGATGATTTCCAGGTGGCGCGGCAGGATGCGCTGGAATAGCGGCAAGGGCCAGCGTTCCAGGGCCTCCGGCAGCAGGGTATGGTTGGTGTAGGAAAAGGTGCGCGTGGTGATGTTCCAGGCTTGCTCCCAAGGCAGCAGGTGCTCGTCGACCAGCAGCCGCATGAGTTCGGCGATGGCGATGGCGGGATGGGTGTCGTTGAGCTGGATGGCGAATTTCTCGTGGAAGGTCGTGATCGAGCCGCCGCGCACGAGGTGGATGCGGATCATGTCTTGCAACGAACACGACACGAAGAAGTATTGCTGCTCCAGCCGCAGTTCCTTGCCCTGCGTGGTTTCGTCGTTGGGGTAGAGCACCTTGGTCAGGTTTTCGGACGTGACCTTCTTGCTGACGGCGCCCAGGTAGTCCCCCCGGTTGAATACGGAGAAATCGAACGATTCCGTTGCCTCCGCGCGCCATAGCCGCAGGGTATTGGTGGTGTTGACGTGGTAGCCCGGGATGGGCGAATCGTACGGGACGCCGACCACGGTTTTCTCGGGCACCCAGCGGACGCGGAAATGGCCGGCGTCGTCGGTGTATTGCTCGGTATGGCCTCCCAATTTGATCTCCACCGCCCATTCGGCGCGCTGGATCTCCCAAGGGTTGCCATAGCGCAGCCATTTGTCGGTCTTTTCGACCTGCCAGCCGTCGATGATGGCTTGGAAGAAAATGCCGTACTCGTAGCGAATCCCGTAGCCGAACGCCGGGATCTGCTGGGTCGCCAGCGAATCCAGGAAGCACGCGGCCAGCCGGCCCAGGCCGCCGTTGCCCAGTCCCGGCTCTTCTTCCTGGCGCAGGATCTCGTTGTAGTCGAGTTCCAGCTCCTCGAGCGCCTCGCGCACGCGGTCGGCCAAGCCGAGGTTGATGAGGTGGTTGCCCAGGTGCGGGCCCATCAGGAACTCTGCCGACAGATAAGCCACCATGCGCGGCGCCGTTCGGTTGTACTGCGCCGTGCTGCTGATCCAGCGGTGCAGGCTGCGGTCCCGTATGGTGTGGGCCAGGGCGACGTAAAAGTCGTTCTTGCCCGAGATCTTGGGAAACTTGCCTATCGTGTAGAACAGGTGGTCGAAAAAGGCGCGCTTGAGGCTTTCTTTGGAAAAGGAAGTCCGATCGTCGTCGGGGGGCGATTGTGGTGCGGATGCGGACACGTGCTGGGCTCCCATTGTTGCGGCGCTCCGCGGCGCGGGGCATGCCGCCTAGCGCCGGAGCGCGGGCGAAGTGCCGCGGCGGCCCCTCGGGGCCACCGCGCCGGGCAATGCAAGCCTATTGTTGCTATCGAGCAGCGCATCGCGCAAGCCGCATTTTCAATTCGTTAAGCCTGTGTGGCCTGTGTGCGGCGGCATACGATTGGCTACTTCAGCGCCTCGAGCAGGTCCTGTTCGAACTGGATCTGGCTGCGCGAGTTGTCTAGGGCGGATCCGTCGATCAAGAAGGTGTCTTCGACGCGCTCGCCCAGGGTCATCACCTTCGCCGTCCTCAGGTTGATGCCGTGCTTGGCGAAGGTCCGGGCGATGGCGTGCAGCAGGCCGGTGCGGTCCGAGGCGGTGACGCTCAATATCCACGACTGGCCGCGCTCGTCAGGCTGTAGCTCGATGGTCGGCGTAATGGGGAACATCCGCGACTGGCGCGACTGCCGGGGCCCGAGCGGAACGGCCTGGGTGGCCGAAGTCGGGCCGCCCGCCGGCGCGGCCAGCCTTTCGGCCAGTTCGTGTTCGACCAAGCTAAGCAGCGCGCGCTGCTCGCTGGGCGTGCCCGGGGCCAGCAGGATGAAGCTGTCCAAGGCCCAGCCGTGGCGGGTCGTATAAATCCGGGCGTCCTGGATGCTGAGCCGGCGTTCGTCGAAGTAGCCGCACATGCGCGCGAAAAGATCGGGCTGGTCTTTGACGTAGACCATGACCTGCAGGCCTTCGCCTATGGTTGCCACGCGCGCCCGCACGACAGGCGTTTCGCTGTTGACCTTGTTGTACAGGTGGCGGGTCTGCCAGGCGATGTCCTGGGCTTCGTGGCGCAGGAAATAGGCCACGTCCAGCTGCTTCCAGAGGGCTTGGTGCGCATCTTCCGTGAGGCCGGCGAGCCGCAGCGCCCCCAGCGCCTCTTCCTTGCGCTTCTCCAGCACCGCACCCGGGTCCGGCACCTCGCCGCCGAGCGCCTGCCGGGTTTTCAAGTACAGGTCTTCGAGCAGCTTGCCTTTCCAGGCATTCCAGACCTTGGGGCTGGTGCCGCGGATGTCCGCCACGGTGAGCAGGTAGAGCGCCGTGAGGCGGCGCGTGTCTCCCACGAGCTGGGCGAAGTCTTGGATGACGCGCGGGTCGCTGAGGTCTTTCTTCTGGGCCACCGAGGAAAGCGTCAGGTGATGGCGGACCAGGAACTCCAGCAATTCCGCATCGGATTTCTCCAGGCCGTGCTCGCGCGCGAACTTCCGCGCTTCGACCGCGCCCAGTTCGGAGTGGTCGCCCCCGCGCCCCTTGGCGATGTCGTGGAAGAGGGCGGCCGCATACAGGATCCAATGGCGGTCGAAGTTGGCGATGAGCTGGCTGCAGAAGGGGTATTCGTGCGCGTGTTCCGGCATCGTGAAGCGGCGCAGGTTGCGCACCACCATCAGGATGTGCTGGTCCACGGTGTAGGCGTGGAAGAGGTCGTGCTGCATCTGCCCGACGATGCGGCGGAAGGGAAGCAGGTAGCGAGGCAGGATGCTGAGGTCGTTCATGCGCCGCAGTTCGTGCACGATGCCCCGCGGTTGCTGCAGGATGGACAGGAACAAGTGCCGGTTGACCGGGTTGCGGCGGAACTGGGCGTCGATGCGCCGCCGGGCGTGCCAGATGGCGCGCAGCATCCTCGCCGACATCCCCTTGAGCTCCGCATGCTGCTGCATGACCAGGAAGGCGCGCAGCAGCAGCGTGGGATTGCGTTCGAAGGCGTCGTCGCGGTACATGTCTAGCCGCTCGCGCACGATGCGGAAGTCCTCGTCGATGGGCTGGGCCTCCTCGCCCTCGCGCGGGAACAGGCGCTCCTCGAGGTTCTGGACAAGGATGGTGTTGAGCTGCGTGACCAGCTTGGCGGCCCAGTAATAGCGCTGCATCAGGACTTCGCTGGGCCGGCGGGTGCCGCCCTCGGGGATGCCATACACCTTGGCCATCGCAGGCTGGACGTCGAATACCAGCCGGTCTTCTCGCCGGCCGGTGAGTAGGTGCAGCTCGATCCGCAGGCGCTTGAAGGCTTGTTCGGCACGGCGCAGGTGGCGCGCCTCGTCAGCGGTAAGCAGCCCGGCGCGCGCGACCTGGTTCCAGGTCTTGCCGAAGCCGGCGGCGCGGGCCATCCACAGGATGACCTGCAAGTCGCGCAGCCCGCCGGGCGATTCCTTGCAGTTGGGCTCGAGGGCATACGGCGTATCGTGGTACTTGGTATGCCGCTGCTGCATCTCCAGCTGCTTGTCATGGAAGAAGGCGCATTTGTCCAGCCGCTTGCGCATGGCCGCTTCGAACTGCCGCATCAGGGCCCGGCTACCCGCCAAGAAGCGGGCTTCCAAGAGCGCCGTTTCCACGGTGATGTCCTTGTCCGCTTCCGCCATGCACTCATCGACGGTGCGCGCGCTGTGCCCGGGTTCCAGCCCGATGTCCCACAGCGCGGTGATCAACGCGCCGATGCGTGCCTCGTCTTCCTCCGTCGGCGCCTGGCGCAGCAGGATCAGCACGTCAACATCGGAATGGGGGTAGAGCTCCCCGCGGCCGTAGCCGCCCACGGCCGCCAGCGCGGCACCCTCGGGCAGGGGATGACGCTCGAGCAGGGCCACCAGGGTGCGGTCGACGATCCGCCGCAATTCCGTTAGCAGGGCGTCCGGGCGCAGGTTGGCGCGATAGTTGGCGATGGCGCGTTCGCGCGCCGCGCGCATGGCGTTGCGCAGGTCCTGGAGCCCGTCCATGGCGGGCGAAGTCAGCTGGGCGGTAGACATGGTCGCTGGCGGAAGTGGGCGTATCAGGCCGCTTGGGCGGTGACGAAGGCGGGCGGGGCCGGCATGCCGGGCGAGACGGTCAGGATCTCGTAACCGGTGTCCGTCACCAGCACGGTGTGCTCCCATTGCGCCGAAAGGCTGTGGTCGCGCGTCACGATCGTCCAGCCATCGGCCAGCTCGCGGATTTCCCGCCGGCCGGCGTTGATCATGGGTTCGATGGTGAAGATCATGCCGGCTTGCAACTCGACGCCCGTGCCGGGCTTGCCATAGTGCAGGACCTGCGGATCCTCATGGAACACCTTGCCTATGCCATGGCCGCAGAATTCCCGGACCACGCTGTAACCGTGCTTCTCCGCGTGCTTCTGGATGGCGTGGCCGATGTCTCCCAGGTGGGCGCCGGGCTTGACCTGCTCGATGCCCAGCCACATGCACTCATACGTGACCTCGGATAGCCGGCGGGCGAGGAGGGAGGGCTCGCCTACGAAGAACATCCGGCTCGTGTCGCCGTGCCAGCCGTCTTTGATGATGGTGACGTCGATGTTGAGGGAGTCCCCATTCTTGAGGACCTTGTTCCCGGGAATCCCGTGGCAGACTTGATGGTTGACCGAGGTGCAGATCGCGCCGGTGAAGGGCGGGTAGCCCGGCGGGGCATAGCCGATGGTGGCGGATTTGACGTGCAGCACGTCCGTCATGTATTCCAGGCACAATCGGTCCAGTTCCCCGGTGGTGACGCCGGGCTTGACGTACGGAGCGATGAAATCGAGGACTTTGGCGGCATCCTGGCAGGCCGCACGCATTTTTTCGATTTCCTCGGCTGTCTTGATGGTGATACTCATGCTCTCTCAGGTTTGTTGCGGTGCGGCAACCTTCCCGGTGGGAGGCGGGGAGGCGGCCCCGAGCCGTCGACGACGGTCGAATCGGCGGCCAAGCTCATTCACCGTGGTGTCATCATAGCGCTCTTGGCCGCGGCGCCGGCATCGTGAGAAACCGTGGGAAAGGCGCCGGCCCGGCGCCGATCTTTGCATCGATTTGTAACCGTTGGGTGGCGTATGCCGGGTGGCCGCGGTGCGGGCGTGGTGCCCTGGCTTGAGCAGGTGGGTCGGAAAATAGTAGAATTATAGGCTTTCTTTGATTTTGGAAGCCTTGCTTTGGCGCCTCATAGGTGTTGGCCGAGGTGTTGGCCGAGGTGTTGGCCGGTTGGCCGCGTAGGTCACCCAGCAGGCTGCTGAGGCAAGTTTTATCAACAGCGCGCCGTGTCGTCCAGGGTGCCGGGCGGAATGTTCGCCGGGTGCTGATGCGGTGCAAGACCTAACCCTCGGAGTCAATATGTCCGTTAGCATGCGCGAAATGCTGGAAGCCGGTGTCCACTTCGGCCACCAAACCCGCTTCTGGAACCCCAAGATGGCCCCCTACATCTTCGGCCATCGGAACAAAATCCACATCATCAACCTCGAGAAGACGCTGGTCATGTACCAGGAGGCGCTCAAGTTCGTGCGCCAGCTGGCTGCCCGCAACGGCACCATCCTGTTCGTCAGCACCAAGCGCGCTGCTCGCGAAATCATCGCCGAGGAAGCCCAGCGTTGCGGCATGCCTTACGTGGACAGCCGTTGGCTCGGTGGCATGTTGACCAACTTCAAGACGGTCAAGACCTCCATCAAGCGCCTGAAGGACATGGAGGCCATGCAGGCCGAAGGCGCCCTCGAGCGCATGAGCAAGAAAGAAGCGCTGATGTTCCAGCGTGAGCTCGAAAAGCTGAACAAGTCCATCGGCGGCATCAAGGACATGAACGGCCTGCCGGACGCGATCTTCATCATCGACGTCGGCTATCACAAAATTGCCGTCAGCGAAGCCAAAGCGCTTAACATTCCCGTTGTCGGCGTGGTCGACACCAACCACTCGCCCGATGGCGTGGCCCACGTCATCCCCGGCAACGACGATTCGTCCAAGGCGATCGCCCTGTACGCGCGCGGCGTCGCCGACGCTGTGCTGGAAGGTCGCGAGCAGGCCCTGCAAGGCGTGGTCGATGCGGTGTCCGAAGGCGACGACGAGTTCGTGGAAGTCGAGGAGTCTTGATCTTCCCTGCGCGTAGCGCCTAGGGGGTGGGCTTCTTCCCCCCTCTGCCGATTGTCTGAAGGGGCCTAGCGCCCCTTCTTTTTAGTCAAACCATTAATTTTCGCCGCGCTCCGGCGGCGGAAAAAGTCAGGAGTAATCATGGCCGCAATTACCGCAGCAATGGTCAAGGAACTGCGCGAGAAGACCGACGCCCCCATGATGGAGTGCAAGAAGGCGCTGACCGAGGCCGACGGCGATATGGCGAAAGCCGAGGAAATCCTGCGCGTCAAGCTGGGCAGCAAGGCCAGCAAAGCCGCCGCCCGCGTCACGGCCGAGGGGCTGGTTGCGCTGTACGTGACCGACGACGCCAAGACCGGCGTTGCCCTCGAGGTCAACAGCGAAACCGACTTCGTGGCCAAGAATGACGACTTCGTGCGCTTCACCAACGAAGTCGCCGAGCTGATCGCCAAGGCCGCGCCTGCCGACGTCGCCGCGCTGGCGGAACTGCCGTTCCGCGACGGCACGGTGGAAAGCGTGCGCACCGGCCTGGTGGGCAAGATCGGCGAGAACATCAGCATCCGCCGCTTCACGCGCATCGTCACCGAGAACAAGCTGGCCCAGTACGTGCACGGCGGCCGCATCGGCGTGCTGGTCGAGTACAGCGGCGACGACGTCCTGGGCAAGGACATCGCCATGCACGTGGCGGCGACCAAGCCCAAGGCGCTCGACGCTTCGGGCGTGTCGCAGGAAGACATCCAGCGCGAGCGCTCGGTGGCCGAACAGAAGGCGGCCGAGTCCGGCAAGCCTGCCGAGATCGTTGCCAAGATGGTCGAAGGCTCGATCCAGAAGTACCTGAAAGAGGTTACGCTGTTGTCGCAGCCGTTCGTCAAAGACGACAAGCAAACGGTGCAGCAGGTGCTCAAGGCCAAGAACACGACGGTTCACCAGTTCGTGCTGTACGTCGTCGGCGAAGGCATCGAGAAGAAGGTCACCGACTTCGCCGCCGAAGTGGCGGCCCAGGCCGCTGCGGCCAAGGGCTGATTTCTTGGCCTGTCCGTCCCGGCTAGCATAGGCGCAAGCGCCTGCCGGCCGGGGCCGGCTTGGGGAGCGGAAGGCATCTGTTCCGTTCCGGGCCAGCGAGTTTCGGGCGTCGCAGTTCGAGGCGCGGGGATGGTTCCAATCCAGCGCGCCCCAGAGGCGTCGTGCGGCCGCTGGCGGCAGTTCCCGTCCGTCGCGGTAGGCGGACGGTTTCGCATCAAGAGGAATGCCGGGCGCCCCGGGCTTCCTCCGCCCCTTGCCGGGGCGTTCGCCGATGTGCGAGCAGGGGCTGGAATGCCTGATAGGCCGATTGCGCGGGAGCATGTATGACGGTAGAAATAAACGCATCTGAAGCAAGAACGGGGGCGTACAGGCGTGTACTGCTCAAGCTGTCGGGCGAAGCCCTCATGGGCGACGATGCGTTTGGTATCAACCGCACGACCATCGGCCGCATGGTGGAAGAAATCGCCGAAGTGGCCGGCCTGGGCGTGGAACTGGCGATCGTGATCGGCGGCGGCAATATTTTCCGCGGCGTCGCGCCCGGCGCCCAAGGCATGGACCGCGCCACGGCAGATTACATGGGCATGATGGCCACCATCATGAATTCGCTGGCGCTACAGGATGCGCTCAAGCGCCGCGGCGTGGATGCACGCGTCCAGTCTGCGCTCACTATCGAGCAGGTGGTCGAGCCTTATATCCGCCCCAAGGCCCTGCGTTACCTCGAAGAGGGCAAGGTCGTCATCTTCGCGGCCGGCACGGGGAATCCGTTTTTCACCACCGATACGGCGGCCGCCCTGCGCGGCGCCGAGATCGGTGCCGAGATCGTATTGAAGGCAACCAAGGTCGACGGCATCTACACGGCGGATCCCAAGAAGGATCCCACCGCCACCCGTTACAGCCGCATCAGCTTCGACGAAGCCATCGTCCGCCGGCTGGAGGTGATGGACGCCACGGCGTTCGCCCTGTGCCGAGACCAGAAGCTGCCGATCAAGGTATTTTCGATCAACAAGCCCGGCGCCTTGCGGCGCGTCGTTTCCGGCGACGACGAGGGCACGCTGGTTCACGTTTGATCGATATTCGCATTTAGGAGACCGCAATGAGCGCTTCCGACGTCAAGAAAACCGCCGAGACGAAGATGGGCAAGTCCATCGAGACTCTCAAGGCCAGTCTGGCGAAGATCCGCACGGGCCGTGCCCATGCCGGCATCCTGGACCACATCCAGGTCGAGTATTACGGTTCCATGGTGCCGCTGAGCCAAGTCGCCAGCGTGAGCGTGCTGGACGCCCGCACCCTCAGCGTCCAGCCCTGGGAAAAGAAGATGGCCGCGGTGGTCGAAAAAGCGATCCGCGAATCCGACCTCGGCCTGAATCCGCAGTCCATGGGTGAGCTGATCCGCGTGCCGATGCCGCCGCTTACGGAAGAGCGCCGCCGCGAGCTGACCAAGGTGGTCAAGGCCGAAGGCGAGGATGCCAAGGTTGCGGTGCGCAACCTGCGGCGCGATGCCAATGAGCAGCTCAAGCGGCTGGTCAAGGAAAAGGCCATCTCCGAAGACGAAGAGCGCCGTTCGCAAGACGACGTCCAGAAGCTGACCGACCGTTTCGTGGCCGAAATTGATAAGCTGGTGGCGCAGAAAGAAGCGGAGATCATGACGGTTTAATGCCGCCCATGTTCAACCGCCGCCCCCCGGGCTTTCCATTATCCGATCAGAGGGCCCGCAGGCGGCCTACGGAGCTTATATGGTCCTAAGTTCCACCCTCGGCGTTCCTCATACCGACGCCGTGCCCAGGCACGTGGCAATCATTATGGACGGCAATGGGCGCTGGGCGACCCAGCGCTTTCTCCCGCGCGTGGCCGGTCATAAGAAAGGCGTCGATGCGGTCCGCGCCGTGGTGGAAGCCTGCGCCGTCCGGGGGGTCGAGTTCCTCACGCTGTTCGCCTTCAGTTCCGAGAATTGGCGCCGTCCGGCGGACGAAGTGTCCCTGCTGATGCACTTGTTCGTGCATGCGCTCGAGCGGGAGGTGACCCGCCTCGCGCGCAACGGCATCCGGCTGAAGGTCGTGGGCGACACCAGCGTGTTCGAGCCGCGCCTGCAGGAGCTCATTGCCGATGCCGAGGCGCGCACGCGCGACAACGACCGCCTGACGCTGACCATCGCCGCCAACTACGGCGGCCGCTGGGATATCCTCCAAGCCATGCGCCGGCTGATCACGGAACGCCCCGAGTTGGCGCAGCACCCGGAGCGCATCGACGAAGCGGCGTTGACGCCGTATCTGTCGATGTCCTATGCGCCCGAACCCGACCTGTTCATCCGCACGGGCGGCGAGCAGCGGATCTCCAACTTCCTGATCTGGCAGCTCGCGTATACGGAGCTCTATTTCACCGACTGCTACTGGCCCGACTTCGACGCCGAACAGCTCGATTTGGCCTGCAAGTCCTATCGCAACCGCGAACGCCGTTTCGGGCGCACCAGCGCGCAGGTGCGTGCGCCCGAGGCCGCCGCGACGACGTCCACGCCGAACGGCAACGGCTGACCTTCATGCTCGGACAACGCATCGCCACCGCCGCCGTCCTGCTGCTCATCCTGGTTGGCGCGCTGTCGCTTTCCGACCCACGGCCCTTCGAGCTGCTCATGGCGCTGTTCGTGGGCTGCGCCTTGTGGGAATGGTGGCGGCTCACGCTTGCCCGCCGGGGGGAGGCCGCTGGCCCCTGCGTGCCGGCGATCCTGGCCGGCGCAGCGCTCGGCACGGCGTTGGCTGCCTGGCGCGGGCTCGGCGGTGGCGGCGATCTCACCGCCGATGCCGGCGGGGCTGCCTGGATCGGGCTTTGGGTCGCGGTTTCCCTAGTCTGGGTTTTCGTGCTGGTGCCCATGCTGTTTCGCGCCAGCGCGCAGGCCGAGCCCCGGAACCCGTGGCTCACGGCGCTGGCGCCGTTCGCCCTGCTGGCGGCCTGGTCAGCCTTGGCCACGGCTTTCGGGCGCGGCGTCGTGTTCCTGTTGACCCTCATGGCGCTGGTGTGGGTGGCCGACATCGCTGCCTATTTCGTCGGGCGAGCGCTCGGCAAGCACAAGCTGGCGCCCCATATCAGCCCGGGCAAGACCCGCGAGGGAGCGGTCGGCGGAATCGTGTGCGCCGTGGCGTTCGTGTTGGCCTGCGCCGTCTTTCCCGGCACCTTCGGGGCGGCACTGGTGGCGCGCTGGGGGTGGGGGGGGACCTTCGCCCTGGCCGTGGTGCTGGCGGCGCTGTCCATCGCCGGGGATTTGTTCGAATCGCTGATCAAGCGCCGCGCCGGCGTCAAAGATTCCAGCGGCCTGCTGCCCGGCCACGGCGGGGTGCTCGATCGGATCGACGCCCTGATCCCGGTGCTGCCGCTCGCTGTATTGCTGTCATGACTCGTCGTACCGTCACCATACTCGGCGCCACGGGCTCCATCGGCGTGAGCACGCTGGACGTCATCGCCCGCCATCCGCAGCGCTACCGCGTCCATGCGCTCAGCGCCCATACCCGCATGGACCGGCTCGCCGAGCAGGCGGCGGCCTGCCGCGCCGCAGTGGTCGTGGTGTCCGACGATGCGGCGCGCGACCGTTTCGTGCAAGCCTGGCGGGGTGGGGCGCCCATGCCGGAAATCCGGGTCGGCGCCCAGGCCTTGGTCGAGACTGCTGCCGATCCGGCCAGCGACACGGTCATGGCCGCCATCGTGGGGGCCGCGGGACTGCCTTCGGCCTTGGCGGCCGCACGCGCGGGCAAGCGCGTGCTCCTGGCCAACAAGGAAGCGCTGGTGGTGGCCGGAAGGCTGTTCATGGACGCCGTGCGGGAGAGCGGGGCCGAGCTCCTGCCGATCGACAGCGAGCACAACGCCATTTTCCAATGCCTGCCACACGGCACGCGGGCCAATGGGGCGCAGCAATCCGCGCCGGGCGTGCGCAGGCTGTTGCTGACCGCCTCGGGCGGGCCCTTCAGGACCCGTCCGCTGGCAGAACTGGCCAGCGTGACGCCGGAGCAGGCCTGCGCCCACCCCAACTGGTCCATGGGCCGCAAGATCTCGGTCGATTCGGCCACCATGCTCAACAAGGGCTTGGAAGTCATCGAGGCGCATTGGTTGTTCTCCATGCCGCCTGATCGCATCGACGTGTTGATCCATCCCCAGAGCGTCGTTCATTCCATGGTGGAATACGACGACGGGTCGGTCTTGGCGCAGCTCGGCCAGCCGGACATGCGCACGCCCATCGCCTACGGGCTGGCTTTCCCCGAGCGCATCGCCGCCGGCGTCGGGCCGCTCGACCTCGCCCGGCTCGGCCGGCTGGACTTCGAGGCGCCCGATTTCGCGCGTTTTCCCTGCCTGCGGCTGGCGTTCGAGGCGCTGCGCGCGGGGCAGGGTGCCTGCGTGGCCTTGAATGCCGCCAACGAAGTAGCGGTGGAGGCCTTCCTCCAGGGGGCGGCGCCGTATACGGCCATCGCGGCTATCATCGATACGGTGTTGCAGGCGCAGGAGCAAACCGGCGGCCGGTTGGACAGCCTGGAAGGGCTGCTGGACCTGGACCGCGAAGCGCGGATGCGGGCCCGGGAAGCACTGCGACGTGCTGCGGGCGCGTAGGCGAGGGTTGCTCTAGGTGGGCTCGCCGCTCGCGCAAGTGGGTCGCGCGGCGTTTACCCCATAATCCTGTCATGTCCGCTTACCGGAATCACCCGTTCCGTCCGGCCACCCAGGCGCGGTTCGGTGTTAAATCGTCGGTTCGGTGCGCGAGGCGCGACGCCGAAGCAAGGAGGCTTGCATGTTGTTGACCTTGGCGGCTTTCGCCGTCGCATTGGGCATCCTGGTCGTCATCCACGAGCTTGGCCACTATCTGGTCGCGCGCGCATGCGGCGTGCGTATCCTGCGGTTTTCCGTCGGTTTCGGCAAGGTGCTGTGCAAGCGGACCGACCGCCATGGCACCGAGTGGGCGTTGTCCGCCATTCCGCTGGGCGGCTACGTGAAGATGCTGGACGAACGGGAAGGGACGGTCGCGCCCGAGGAGCGCAGCCGCTCCTTCAACGCACAGCCCGTGGGCAAGCGCATCGCCATCGTGGCGGCGGGCCCGGTGTTCAACCTTGCGCTCGCGGCGCTCTTGTATGCAGCGCTGAACATGATGGGGGTCAAGGAGCCCGCTCCCGTGCTCGGCGCGCCGCCGGCGGGCTCGCCAGCGGCCGTCGCCGGCGTGGAGGCGGGCGACCGGATCCTGGCCGTCGATGGCAGCGAGGTGAAGACCTGGAGCGACGCACGCTGGCTGCTGCTCAAGAGCCTGACGGACAAGCGGCGGGCCGCCATCGAGGTGCAGGCCGCGTCGGGCGAGCGCCGCCTGCGCACGGTCGATTTCTCGGGCGCCGAGCTGGGCCAGATGGAGGGGGACCTCCTGGGCAGGGAGGGATTCGCGCTGGCCGCCCCCCGGCCTGTCGTGCGCGGCGTGCTGCCCGATAGCGCCGCGGCCCAGGCGGGGCTGCAGGCCGGAGACCGCATCGTCGGCGCCGGCGGCAAGGCCGACCTGTCGGCGTCCGAGCTCATCGGGTTGATCCAGGAGCATCCTGGCCAGCCCCTCAGGCTGGCGATCATGCGCGGCGACACGCGCCTGTCCGTCGACGTGCTTCCCCGGGAAGAGCGGCAGCCGGACGGCAGGGTGATCGGGCGCATCGGGGCCCAGATCGGAGGCGACGTGCAGCTCATCACGGTGCGCCACGGGCCCTTGGCAAGCCTCTGGATGGGAGTGGAGCGCACGGCCGACGTATCGTGGTTCTCGCTGCGCATGCTCGGCAAGATGGTGGTGGGGAGCGTTTCCCTGAGCAACCTGAGCGGCCCGGTCACCATCGCCGACTATGCCGGGCAGACCGCCCGCATGGGCCTGGAGGCGTACATCGCCTTTCTCGCCCTGGTCAGCGTCAGCCTCGGCGTGCTCAATCTCCTGCCCATTCCGATGTTGGACGGTGGGCACCTGCTGTATTATCTCGTCGAGATCATCCGGGGCAGTCCGCCGCCGGAACGCTGGATGGAAGTGGGGCAGCGAGCCGGTTTCGGCATCCTGATGGTGCTGATGGCCGTTGCCTTATTCAACGACTTTACGCGACTGCTGACCTAAGATAAATGAGCGCCGTCTTTCCCACCGTCCTTGCGTCTCGAGCCGGTGCTGGCGGGGCCGGGACGCGCCGCACGCCGCTCTTTCGCATTTCACCCCATTAAAGAAACTCCGGGATTACGCATGACCAATCGCACCCGGCGCATGCCGCGTCTGCTGTCCATTTTGCTGGCCATGGCAGTCACCCCCCTGGCCCACGCCTTCGAGCCTTTCATCGTCCGCGACATCCGTGTGGAAGGCATCCAGCGAACCGAGGCCGGAACGGTGTTCGGATACCTGCCGGTCAAAGTGGGCGAGCGCTTCACTGAAGAGCAGGCCACCCAGGCGGTGCGCGCCCTGTACGGCACGGGTTTTTTCCGCGACGTGCGGATCGAAGTCGAGGACGACGTGGTGGTGGTCATCGTCGACGAACGGCCGGCCATCGCTTCCATTTCATTCAACGGCATGCGCGAGTTCGAATCGGCCAACGTGTTGAAGTCGCTCGCCGAAGTAGGCTTCGCGGAAGCCCGCATCTTCGACCGCGCCTTGCTTGAACGCGCCGAGCAGGAACTCAAGCGCCAGTACTTGGCGCGCGGCAAGTACTCCGTCGAAATCGTGTCGACCGTTACGCCGCTCGAGCGCAACCGCGTGGGCATTACCTTCGATATCTTCGAGGGCGAGGTGGCCAAGATCGCCGGCATCAAGATCATCGGTGCCAAGGCCATTCCCGAGAGCGAGCTGCTCGACCAGATGCAGCTGACGACACCGGGCTGGCTGACGTGGTACACCAAGGCCGACCAATATTCGCGGCAAAAGCTACAAGGCGACATCGAAACCCTGCGCTCGTACTACATGAACCGCGGCTACCTCGAGTTCAACGTCGATGCGCCGCAGGTCACCATTTCGCCCGACCGCAAGGACATCTTCATCACGCTCTCGATCACCGAAGGCGAGAAATACACGGTCGGCGACGTCAAGCTTGCCGGCGACTTGCTGGGGCTCGACGAAGAACTGAACAAGCTGATCGTAGTCAAGCCCGGCGAAACGTTCTCGGCCGAGAGGGTGAACGCGTCGAGCAAGGCCATCAACGATTACCTCGGCAAGCTCGGCTACGCCTTCAGCAACGTGAATGCCGCGCCGCAGGTCGACCGCGAGAAGAAAACCGCATCCATCACCTTCTTCGTCGACCCGAACCGCCGCGTTTATGTGCGCCGCGTCAACATCGGCGGCAATACGCGCACCCGCGATGTCGTCATCCGGCGGGAAATGCGCCAGCTCGAGGCCGCGTGGTACGACGCCGGCAAGATCCAGCTTTCGCGCGACCGGATCGACCGCCTCGGCTACTTCCAGGATATTGCGATCGAAACCTCGCCGGTGCCGGGCACGCCCGACCAAGTCGACGTCAACGTCAACGTGCAGGAAAAGCCCACCGGCATGATCAACCTGGGCGCTGGGTTCAGCAGTACCGACAAGATCGTGTTGTCCGCGGGCATCAACCAGGACAACATCTTCGGCAGTGGCACCACGGCGGGCCTGGAGCTCAATACGGGTAAAACCTACCGTACCATCGCGGTGACGCAAACCAATCCGTACTTCACGCAGGACGGCATCAGCCGGTCCACGAGCGTGTATTACCGGACCCTGCGGCCGCTCTCGATCAACACGGGCGACTACCGCATCAAGACCATGGGTGCGAGCCTGACCTTCGGGGTGCCGTTTACGGAAACCCAGCGCGTGTTCTTCGGCGCCGCGCTCGAAGCCAACGACATCGACATCTACGAAAGCAGTCCGCAGCGTTACATCGATTACGTCAACACCTTCGGCGCACGCAGCAACGCCGTCATCTTCTCGGTGGGCTGGAGCAACGACCTGCGCGACAGCGCCCTAGCGCCCACGCGCGGCACGTACCAGCGGGCGGCCGGCGAAACGTCGCTGTTCGGCGACCTGCGCTATTACAAGGCGAGCTACCAACACCAATACTACTGGCCCATCTCGCGCAGCCTGACGCTGGCGCTCAACGGCCAGGTGGATTACGGCAAGGGCTTCGGCGGGCGCCCGTATCCGCTGCTCAAGAACGTCTACGCCGGTGGCATCGGGTCGGTGCGGGGCTTCGACGGCGGCTCGCTCGGCCCGCGCGACAGCAAGAACGGCGACAGCCTGGGTGGCGCCAAGCGCGTGATCGCGAACGCGGAACTGCTGCTGCCGTTCCCCGGCACCCAGCAGGACCGCACCTTGCGCTGGTTCGTGTTCGCCGACGCGGGTAACGTCTATTCCGACGAAGAAAGCATCAACCTCGGCCAACTGCGCTATTCCGCGGGCATCGGCCTGAGCTGGCAGTCCCCGATCGGGCCGCTCAAGATCTCCTTCGGCAAGGCCCTCAACGCCAAGCCACAGGACAGGACGCAGATGTTCCAGTTCCAGATCGGGACGGGATTCTGATGCCTGGCGGGCGGCCGCGGCGCCGCCCGTGGTCGTTTTCTGCTACAACCAATTACTGCCCGGGGCGCCGTCGCTTGCCCGGGGCTGCGCCATTAGTGGCAAAATACAAGACTACCTTCCTAGCGAGAAATAAATGATCCGCATGTTTTCGACATCTGCTGCCAATCTGACCGCCTCCTCTGCAGTCAAGAGTGCCGGCCGGGTGCTGGCGGCGTTGGTGCTCTCAAGTGCCGCTGTCGGCGCGGCTCATGCCCAAGCATCCCAGGCTCCGATCAAGATCGGCTTCGTCAACACCGAGCGCATTTTCCGCGACGCAGCGCCGGCCAAGGCCGCCCAGGCGAAGATCGAGGCCGATTTCAAGAAGCGCGACGCCGAGCTGCAAGACATGGCGAATCGCCTGCGCACCCTGTCCGAGCAGCTCGACAAAGACAGCGCCGTCCTGTCGGAGTCCGACCGGATCCGCCGCCAGCGTGAATTGAGCGACCTCGACAAGGACTTCCAGCGCAAGCGCCGCGAGTTCCAGGAAGACTTGAACCAGCGCCGCAACGAAGAGCTCTCGCAGATCCTGGAGCGCGCCAACCGCGTGATCAAGCAGATCGCCGAGCAAGAGAATTACGACTTGATCTTCCAGGAAGCCGTTGTCGTGAGTCCGCGCGTAGACATCACCGACAAGGTCCTCAAGGCGTTGAACAACGGCGCGAAGTAATTGCGCCGCTGTTCTCCGATTTCGTCCGCGCGAGCTCCGCATGCCTATCCTGCTTGATACGACCAACGCTCCGGTACTGCAGAGGCTGCTCGACGAAACCGATACCAGCGGCTTGACGTGGACGATCGAGCCGGGCGGGGCGCAGGCGCTTCCCCCCGGGGAAATCCGGGTCGCGGGCATTGCCAATCTCGAGCGCGCGGGCCCGCAGGAAATCAGTTTCGTCGCCAATCCGCGGTATCAATCGCAGTTGACCGACGCGCGCGCGGCGGCAGTCTTGGTCACTCCGGAGGTCGCGCAAGCCTACCGCGAATCGCTGCGCGAAGCCGGGCGCCTCGACCATGCGCTCACGCTCGTCGTCTGCAATTCACCCTACCTGATGTTCGCGCGGATAGGGCAGTGGTTCGACAAGCAGATCCACCCCCAGCCGCCAGGCAGCATTCACCCTTCGGCGGTCGTTGATCCCGGCGCCGAGGTCGATCCGAGCGCGCACGTCGGCCCGCTGGCGGTCATCGAAAAAGGCGCGCAGGTCGGCCCGCGCGCGCGCATCGGCGCCGGTTGCTACGTGGGCGAAGGGTGCCGCATCGGCGCCGATTCCGTGCTGCATCCCCGCGTCACCCTGTATCGCGGCGTGGTCATGGGCGCCCGGTGCATCATCCTGTCGGGCGCTGTGATCGGCGAAGATGGCTTTGGCTTTGCGCCAGACCCATCGCGCGCCAAGGGCGCGTGGTGCAAGATTCCCCAATTCGGCGGCGTGCGCATCGGCGACGACGTCGAAATCGGCGCCAACACCACGATCGACCGCGGTGCCCTGGACGACACCGTGATCGGCAATGGCGTCAAGATCGATAACCAGATCATGATCGGCCATAACTGCCAGATCGGAGACCACACCGCCATGGCAGCATGTGTCGGCATCGCCGGGTCGACTACCATCGGGCAGCGCTGCTCCATCGGCGGTGCGGCTATGATCGGGGGGCATTTGAAGATCGGCGACGACGTATTCATCTCGGCGGCCACGCCAGTGCACAGCAACATCGACAAGCCCGGGCAGTACACCGGCTTCTTCCCGATGACCGAACACGCCCAATGGGAGCGGAACGCGGTCGCGGTGCGGCACTTGGCGACGATGGCCAAGCGGATCAAGGCGCTGGAAAAAAAATAAAGGCGAGCGGGCGTATCCGGCCCGCCTGCCCGTCAATGATTGGAAATCTCTATGGAAATGGACATCAAGGGGATACTCGATCATTTGCCGCATCGTTACCCGATGCTGCTCATCGATCGGGTCGTCGACGTCAAGCCCGGCGAATCGATTCGCGCGATCAAGAACGTATCGATCAACGAACCGTTCTTTACGGGCCATTTCCCGCACCACCCCGTGATGCCCGGCGTGCTGATCCTGGAAGCCATGGCCCAGGCGGCAGCGATCACGTCGTTTACCGCGGCAGGCAAGAAGCCTGACGACCACACCGTGTACTACTTCGTCGGCATCGACGGCGCCCGTTTCAAGCGGCCCGTGGTGCCGGGTGACCAGCTCAGCATCGAAGTCGAGGTCGAACGTACCGCGCGCGGCATCTGGAAGTACAACGGCAAGGCGACGGTCGAAGGGCAAATCGCGGCCGAAGCCAGCCTGATGTGCACCATGCGCGTGCTCGAGTCTTGACGGAAAGGTCCCGTGGCGAGGATACATCCCACCGCTATCGTCGATCCGGCCGCGCAGCTGGATGACACGGTTACCGTAGGCCCGTTCAGCATCATCGGGCCGCACGTCCGCATCGGCGCCGATACCGAAATCGGCCCGCATTGCGTCATCGACGGCCATACGACGATCGGCCGCCGCAATCGTTTCTTTGCGTCCTGCTCCATCGGCGCACCGCCGCAGGACAAAAAGTACGCCGGCGAGCCGACCCGCCTGGAAATCGGCGACGACAATACGATACGCGAGTGCTGCACCATCAACACCGGAACCGTGCAGGACGCCGGCGTCACGCGCCTGGGCAATGACAACTGGATCATGGCCTACGTGCACGTGGCGCACGACTGCCAGCTCGGGAGCCACATCATCCTGGCCAACGGCACGCAGCTGGCCGGGCACGTGCACATCGGCGACTACGTCATCCTGGGCGGCATGACGGGCGTGCACCAATTCGTGAAGATCGGCGCGCACGCCATGACGGGCGTCCATGCCACGCTGCTGCAAGACCTGCCGCCCTTCGTCACCTGCGCCGGTAGTCCCGCGCGCCCGGTCGGCATCAACGCTGAAGGGCTCAGGCGCCGCCAGTTCACGCCGGCCCAGATTTCGGGCCTGCGCGCCGCCTACAAGACCTTGTATCGGCAGGGCCTGACCTTGGACGAAGCGCGCGCCGCGCTCCAAGCGAAGCGGGCCGAATCGCCTGAACTCGAATCGTCGCTGTCGATGCTGCTGGACTTCCTCGATACCGCCACCCGCGGTATCGTGCGTTGACGGAGGCCGGCGTGCCGGTCGAAGATCGGCTGTCCATCGGCATGGTGGCGGGCGAGCCCTCGGGCGACCTGCTCGCCGCCACCGTCGTGCAGGCCCTGCGCGACCGCGCCCCCGGTTGCGTGCTGTCGGGCATAGGCGGCCCCCAGATGCTGGCCCACGGCTTCGACGCCTGGTATCCCATGCAGAAACTGGCCGTCAACGGCTACGCCGACGTCCTGGCGCACCTGCCCGAGCTGCTGGCCATCCGGCGCACCATCCGAGACCGCTGGCTGGCAGAGCGTCCGGCGGCCTTCGTCGGCGTCGATGCGCCCGATTTCAACTTCTCGCTGGAGCAGGCCTTGCGCGAGGGCGGCATTCCCACCGTGCATTTCATCGGGCCGTCGCTTTGGGCCTGGCGCGGGGAGCGCATCCACAAGATCCGCAAGGCGGTGTCGCACATGCTGGTTGTATTTCCGTTCGAGGAGCGGATTTATCGCGATGCGGGCGTGCCCGTGACCTACGTCGGCCATCCGCTGGCACGGGCCGTCGAGCGCGTGCCCGACCGCGCCGGGGCGCGGGCCCGCCTGGGCATTGAGCAAGATGCCAGGGTGCTGGCCGTGATGCCCGGCAGCCGCGCGGGCGAGGTGCGGCACCTCTCGTCGCGCTTTTTGCAAGCGGCCAGGCTGTTGCAGCTGCGGGATCCCGGCTTGCAGCTCTGGGCGCCTATGGCCAATGCCGAGCGCGAGCGCGAATTCCTCGCCCACGCGGCGGGCGTGGCCGGATTGCAGAACCTGCATACCGTCGTGGGCGGCACGCACGACGTCCTGGCTGCGTGCAACGCGGTGCTGGTGGCCAGCGGCACGGCCACGCTGGAAGCAGCGCTTTTCAAGCGGCCGATGGTGATTTCCTACGTGCTGCCACGCCTTTCCTGGTGGATCATGCGCCGGCAGGCCTACCTGCCCTGGGTCGGCCTGCCCAACATCCTGTGCCGGGACACCGTCGTGCCGGAGCTGCTCCAGGACGAGGCCACGCCCCGGGCGCTGGCCGACGCCGCCTGGAAGGCGCTCACCGACGAGGCCGCGATCCAGCGGCTGGAGGCGCGCTTCACGGCCTTGCACGACGAATTGGTGCGCGATACGCCGGCCCTGGCGAGCCAGGCCATCCTGGAGGTTGCGGGACGTGGGTGAGAAGGGTTGGGTGCAGACCGATTTTGGTTGGGCCGCGGTCGATTCGGCCGGCGCCGACCTGCTCCAGACGATAGACGCTGCCGCCCTGCGCGCGATGCGGATCGCGGGCGTGGACGAAGCAGGGCGGGGGCCGCTGGCTGGGCCGGTGTATGCCGCGGCGGTCGTGCTCGATCCGGATCGTCCCATCGAAGGGCTGAACGACTCCAAGGCGCTCTCAGAGCGCGCACGCGACGCGCTGGCGCCGCAGATACGCGAGCGGGCGCTGGCGTGGTGCGTGGCGAGCGTGAGCGTCGAAGAAATCGACCGGTTGAACATCCTCAACGCCACCATGCTGGCCATGCGCCGCGCCGTCGAGGGCCTGGGGCTCGCGCCCGACCTGGTACAGGTCGACGGCAACCGGGCGCCGGCGCTGACCTGCCGCGTGCAGACTGTGATCGGGGGCGACGCCCTCGTGCCCGCCATTTCCGCGGCCTCCATCCTGGCCAAGACGGCGCGCGACGCCGAGCTGCTCCGGCTGCACGAAATCTATCCCATGTACGGCTTTGACCGGCACAAAGGGTACGGGACCCCCGATCACTTGCGCTGCCTGGTCGAACACGGGCCGTGTCCGGAACACCGGCGCAGCTTCGAACCGGTGCGGCAGGCCCTGGCCGCGCGGGGCATGCCGGCCCCAGATGCCGCGGCGCGGGCCGAGCCCGCCGCCGCGCCGGGCCTGCTCTGGACCGACTTGGAGGCGCCGCCGGCCCGGGCGCGCACGCGCCGCCGCGCCGAAAGGCGGCGCGATGAACGCGAACCCGGAGCGGGGGAACGCTCATGAAACGCATCGCCTCGCGCGACAACGCCCTGTTCAAGTCGCTGCGCAAGCTGGCACAGAGCTCGCAGGCGCGGCGCCTGGCTGGCACGTCCTTGCTCGAGGGCGTGCACCTGTGCCAAGCCTACCTGGAATGGCAGGGGCTGCCTCGGCAGGCGGTATTCGATGCCCAGCGCCTGGAGGGCGAGCGCGCCAACCCCGAAATCCAGGCCTTGCGCGAGGCGATCCCCGCCGAACGACAGGTTTGGCTCGAGGGCAACCTGATCGGGGACCTCGAGCACGTGCCGGCAGGGCAGGGTGTCGTCTTCGTCATCGATACCCCCGCGCCGCCGCTGCCCGAGCGGATCGGGGAAAGCTGCGTGCTGCTCGATCGGGTCCAAGATCCCGGCAATGTCGGCTCCATCCTGCGCACCTGCGCGGCCGCCGGTGTGCGGCACGTCTTCTTGTCCGACGAAACCGCCTTTGCCTGGTCGCCCAAGGTGTTGCGGTCCGGCCAGGGGGCGCATTTCGCCTTGACCATTTATGAGCGGGTCGACCTGGCCGGGTTGCTGCCGCGCCTAGACGTGCCCTTGGTCGCCACGACGCTGGACGATGCGGTAGATCTCTACCAGGCCGCGTTGCCGCGGCACTGCGCCTGGGTATTTGGCAACGAAGGGCAAGGCGTGAGCCCCGGGCTGCAGGCTGCCGCCGCCTTGCGGACGCGGATTCCCCAGGCGCCGGGCGCCGAATCGCTCAACGTCGGGGCGGCGGTGGCAGTGTGCCTGTTCGAGCACCGGCGGCGGCACCTGTACGCCTAGCGGTGCTTCAGTCTTCGGGAGCCGCCCCGCCTGCGGCCTGCTCAGTAGAACCGGCCCTCCAGGCCGATTTTCTGCAGCACCGTGGTGGAAATTTCCTCGATGGACTTGGTCGTGGTGGATAGCCAGCGGATGCCTTCGCGGCGCATCAGCTTTTCGGCCTCGGCCACCTCGTAGCGGCATTGCTCGAGCGACGCATAGCGGCTGTCGGGCCGGCGCTCGTTGCGCACCTCGGCCAGCCGCTCCGGCTGGATGGTCAGGCCGAACAGCTTGTTCCGGTACGGCAGGATCGACGAGGGCAGGGCATTGCGCTCGAAATCGTCCGGCACCAGCGGCACATTGGCCGCCTTGACCCCGTACTGCATCGCCAGGTAGAGGCTGGTAGGGGTCTTCCCGCAGCGGGAAACGCCGATCAGGATGACGTCGGCCTGCTCCAGCCCCTTGATGTACTGCCCGTCGTCGTGGGCCAGGCTGAAGTTGATGGCCTCGATGCGGTTCTGGTACTGCTTGGTATTGGCCACGTTGTGCGAGCGGCCGATGGAGTGGCTGGACTTGATGTTCAGCTCTTGTTCGATGGGTTCCACGAAGGTGGAGAAAAGGTCCAGGAACAGGCCGTTGGCCTGCCGCACGCGGGTGTTGATCTCGGAATTGACCAGGGTGCTGAAGACGATGGGGCGCTGCCCGTCGGCAGCAAAGGCAGCGTCGATGCGGGCGGCCACGGCGGCGGCTTTATCGACCGAATCGATAAAAGGCAGCCTGACATGACGGAAACGCACGTTTTCGAATTGGGCCAGGACCGAATGGGCGAACGTCTCGGCGGTAATGCCGGTACCGTCCGAGACCACGAATACGGTCCTGAGGTACGAATTCGGCGTAGCGTCGTTTTGGGGCATGGAGTCCTCGCAAACAGGGTGATCCGGAGGGGTGGAAACAGGTAACAAAGACCGGTCGTGCAGAAACATGGCCGGCCAGCGTACAATCTGGGATTACGCCCCGGTTACGCATGGCAATCGCCCTGGGCTCGAAGCCCGGGCAGCGGCGAAGGCGGGTTTGGCCAGCACATCCTGGATCCCATCGGAAGGTGCACGGCGGCTTAGGCATCCGGATGCCCAAGCAGGTTCGCGTGTGCTCGCCAAACATGCTTTCTTGCCATTGTAATAGGGGACTTCCATGTCTTATGTCGTACCGTTCGAGCAACTCCGGATGACGGACGTTGACTCGGTAGGAGGCAAAAACGCTTCACTTGGAGAGATGATCAGCCAGCTTACCGGCGCCGGGGTTCGGGTGCCGGGGGGCTTTGCCACCACGGCCCAGGCTTTCCGCGACTTCCTGAAGGACGCAGGCCTGGACAAGCGCATCAACGAACGTCTGGCTTCGCTGAATCCGGAAGACGTGCGCGCGCTCGCCGAAACGGGGGCAGAAATCCGCCAATGGATCATCGAAGCGCCGTTCTCGCCCCAGTTCGAGAAAGAAATCCGTGAAGCATTCGCCAAGCTGGACGCCGACGGCAAAGGCTCCTTCGCCGTGCGCTCGTCCGCAACCGCCGAAGACCTGCCCGACGCCTCGTTCGCCGGCCAGCAGGAAACCTTCCTGAACGTCGTCGGCATCGACGACGTCCTGGACAAGATCCGCCACGTCTTCGCCTCGCTCTACAACGACCGCGCCATCTCGTATCGCGTCCACAAGGGTTTCGCCCATGCCGACGTCGCGTTGTCGGCGGGCGTGCAGCGCATGGTGCGCTCGGATACCGGCTCGGCCGGCGTCATGTTCACCATCGACACCGAATCGGGCTTCCCCGACGTGGTCTTCATCACGTCGTCCTACGGCCTGGGCGAGACCGTGGTGCAGGGCGCGGTCAACCCCGACGAGTTCTACGTCTTCAAGCCGTCGCTCGCCGCCGGGCACTATCCCATCGTCAGCCGCCGCATCGGCTCCAAGCTGATCAAGATGGAGTTCGACCCGGAACGCACGGGCGGCCGCTCCGTCCGCACGGTGGACGTCCCCCCCGAGCTGCGCAACCGCTTTTCGCTGTCCGATGAAGACGTCATCGAGCTGGCGCGCTATGCCGTCATCATCGAGAAGCACTATGGCCGCCCCATGGACATCGAATGGGGCCGCGACGGCATCGACGGCAAGATCTACATCCTCCAGGCACGTCCCGAGACGGTCAAGTCGCAACAGGCCGGCAATGACGTGCAGCAGCGCTATCGCCTCAAGGCCACCGGCAACGTCCTCGTGACGGGCCGCGCCATCGGCCAGAAGATCGGCTCGGGCCCCGTGCGCCTGGTGGCCGACGTCGCGGAAATGGACAAGGTGCAGCCGGGCGACGTGCTCGTCACCGACATGACCGACCCCAACTGGGAGCCCGTCATGAAGCGCGCCTCGGCCATCGTCACCAACCGCGGCGGCCGCACCTGCCACGCGGCCATCATCGCGCGTGAGCTGGGCATCCCGGCAGTCGTGGGCAGCGGCAACGCCACCGAAGTGCTGAAGGAAGGCGCCATGGTCACGGTGTCTTGCGCCGAAGGCGACGAAGGCCGCATCTACGACGGCCAGCTCGAGACCGAAGTCGAGGAAGTCCGCCGTGGCGAAATGCCCGAGATCCCGGTCAAGATCATGATGAACGTGGGCAACCCCCAGCTCGCCTACGACTTCGCCCAGATCCCGAACGGGGGCGTGGGCCTGGCCCGCCTCGAGTTCATCATCAACAACAACATCGGCATCCACCCCAAGGCCATCCTCGACTATCCCAACGTCGACGGCGAGCTGAAGAAAGCGGTGGAATCCGTGGCCCGCGGCTACGCCAGCCCGCGCGCCTTCTTCGTCGACAAACTGGCCGAAGGCGTGGCCACCATCGCGGCGGCGTTCTATCCCAAGCCCGTGATCGTGCGCATGTCCGACTTCAAGTCGAACGAATACCGCAAGCTCATCGGCGGCTCGCGCTACGAGCCCGAGGAAGAAAACCCCATGCTGGGCTTCCGCGGCGCCTCCCGCTACATCGCCGAAGAGTTCGCCGAGTGCTTCCGCATGGAGTGCGAAGCCCTGCGTCGCGTGCGCGAAGAAATGGGCCTGACCAACGTCGAGATCATGGTTCCCTTCGTGCGCACGCTCAAGCAAGCCGAGCGCGTGGTCAACCTGCTGGCCGAGAACAAGCTCAAGCGCGGCGAAAACGGCCTGCGCCTGATCATGATGTGCGAAGTGCCGTCCAACGCCGTGCTGGCCGAGCAATTCCTCGAATACTTCGACGGCTTCTCCATCGGATCGAACGACCTGACCCAGCTCACACTGGGCCTGGACCGCGACTCGGGCCTGGAGCTGCTGGCCAGCGACTTCGACGAGCGCGACCCGGCCGTGCAGGCGCTGTTGCAACGCGCCATCCAGGCTTGCCTGAAGGCCGGCAAGTACGTAGGCATCTGCGGCCAGGGCCCGTCCGATCACCCCGACTTCGCCGTCTGGCTGAAAGACCAAGGCATCAAGTCGATCTCGCTGAATCCGGACACGGTCGTCGACACCTGGCGCAAGCTGGCGGAGTAAGCCGAGGCGCGTGACCCAAGTTTGGATCGCCGCGGGCCTGGTCGCCTGCGGCGCTTGGGAAAAAAGCGGCGTTCCCCGGGGCGCCGCTTTTTTGTTGCCCAGGCATAATAGTGGCGGATGCATCACCCTGCGGGCCGAGCGCCCGCGTATCGAGAAGGAGGCAACGATGAACCCCGCCTGGGTATGGTTCGGATTAATGGCCCTGGCCCTCATCGGCGAAGTGATGACCGGCACGTTCTACCTGCTGATGGTCGCGGTGGGCTTCGCGATCGCCGGCATCGCGGCGTGGCTGGGCGTCGAGCTGGCCTGGCAGCTCGTGCTGTGCGCGGTTTCCGTCATTGCCGCCATGCTGCTGCTCAAGCGGCTCAACGTCCTCAAGAAGCGCGGCGCGCCTCCGTCCACCAACGCCAACCTCAATATCGACATCGGCCAGACCGTCCGCGTCGATGCCTGGAACGAGGACCGCACGGCCCGGGTCTGGTATCGTGGGGCGCACTGGCAGGCCGAGCTCGCGGCGGGCGCCGAACCCGCGGCGGGGCTCCACGTCATCACCGAGATGCGGGGCAACCGCCTCGTCCTGTCGCCGGCCCGCTAAGGCCCCGGCGGCCCGCTTTTCCCGTCCCGGCATCACCAAGGAAACACCATGACCGAATCTACCATCGTCCTGCTGGTCATCCTGGCCCTGGCCATCCTCATCGTCGTCAAGTCGATCGCCATCGTTCCCCAGCAGCATGCCTGGGTGGTGGAGCGGCTGGGCAAGTTCGACCGGGTGCTGTCGCCGGGGGCAGGCTTCGTGATCCCGTTCATCGAACGCGTGGCGTACAAGCATTCGCTGAAGGAAATCCCGCTCGACGTCCCGAGCCAGATCTGCATCACACGCGACAACACGCAATTGCAGGTCGACGGCATCCTGTATTTCCAGGTCACCGACCCCATGCTCGCCTCGTACGGCTCGTCCAACTACATCGTGGCGATCACGCAGCTGGCGCAGACCACCTTGCGTTCGGTCATCGGCAAGCTGGAGCTGGACAAGACCTTCGAAGAGCGCGAACAGATCAATAGCAGCGTCGTCAGCGCGCTGGACGAAGCGGCGTTGAACTGGGGCGTGAAGGTGCTGCGCTACGAGATCAAGGACTTGACCCCGCCGGCCGAAATCCTGCGCGCCATGCAGGCCCAGATCACGGCCGAGCGCGAAAAGCGCGCGCTGATCGCGGCCTCGGAAGGGCGGCGCCAGGAGCAAATCAACATCGCCACCGGCGAGCGCGAGGCCGCCATCGCGCGCTCGGAAGGCGAGAAGCAGGCACAGATCAACAAGGCCCAGGGCGAGGCCACGGCCGTGGTCACGGTGGCCGAAGCCACGGCCAAGGCCATCCTGCAGGTGGCCGAAGCCATCAGGCAACCCGGCGGGATGGAGGCGGTCAACCTCAAGGTGGCCGAGCGCTACGTGGATGCGTTCGGCAACCTGGCCCGCACCAACAACACCCTGATCGTGCCTGCTAACGTCAGCGACATCAGCGGGCTGATCGCCTCGGCGATGACCGTGGTCAAGGGCACGCAGGGCACGCCCAAGGCACCGAACTGACCAGGCGGCTGCAGTCTCCCTGGGCGAAACGGGCCGCACTGGCGGCCCGTCGCGCAACCGCGCCAGCTACCCGCCGATGCGCTCGGTGGCGAGCGTGTAATGGCCGAGGTAATCCCAGTCGGCCTCGAAGCCGAGTCCGGGCCGCTCGCCCAAGGTAAGCGTGGCCTGCCCGGGGTGGAATAGGTCGTGCGGCGGCCGTTCGAAGTCGATGAAAGCCGTCTCCAGCGGAACCGCCTCGGGCAGCGACGCGAGGAAGTGCGCCGTCGCCAGGTAGCCCGGCCCCCAATAGAAGCAATGGGGGACCAGCCGCACCGAGAACCCGCGGGCGAGGGCGGCGACTTCCCGCATGACGTGGAAGCCGCCGATCTTGGTGATGCTGGGCTGGATGACGTCGAACGCGCCGGCCTGCAAGGCCCGGCGGAACTCCAGCGGCGTGCCGATGTTCTCGCCCCCGGCGATGGCGATCTTGCCCGTCCTCAGCGTGGCGAGGCGCTCGAAATCCTCGCAAGGCCAGATCGGCTCCTCCAGCCAAGCGTAGCCGTTCGAATCCAGCGCGTCGATCATGGAAAGGGCCTCGTCGGGGCTCCATGCGACGTTGACGTCGAGCGCGACCTCGCCCGCGCCATCCATGGCCGCGCGAGCCGCCTCGATCGCGGGCAGCGTGTTTTCGTGCAGCTTGATGAGGCGATAGCCGGCTTGGCGCGCGCGCTCCACATTGGCGGCCACCGCGGCCGGGTCGCCGCCGTAGCGCATCAGGCTCGCGTAGCCCTCGAGCGTGCCCGTGCTGCCGCCCAGGTGCCGGTAGAGGGGTTTGCCGGCGCGCTGGCTTTCGATGTCCCACAGCGCGATCTCGATCGCCGAGAGGGCGTACATCACCGGCCCGCTGCGGCCGTATCCGTAGAAGGCGCGGTGGGCGCGCGCCATGGTCGAGGCGATGTCGGCGACGGCTTGCCCGATGAACCACGGGCCGACCAGCGTGCGCAAGACAGCCTGGGTGCCGGCGTTCACGAAATGGCCGAACGCTTCGCCCCAGCCGGTGAGGCCGTCGTCGGTGTCGACCCGGACCAGCAGGCATTCCATCGACTTCCACGCTTGCGCCTCCGGGCGGATCACGGTGCGCGAGCCGTGGATTTCAAAGGGCAAGGCGATGCGGTGGAGGGTGATGCGGCGTATTGTCATGGTTCTCCTCGTACCTCGTTCCACGGCGGTGCCCGCCCGGGTGCCCGGCGGCACGTGGGGCTGGCGCAACGCAAGCCGCCGCGGCTTACCGCCGCCGCGTGTCGTGCTTGAGGATCTGCGCCCGCTCGCGCTGCCAGTCGCGCTCGCGCTCGCTGTCGCGCTTGTCGTATTGCTTCTTGCCGCGCGCCAGGCCGAATTCGAGCTTGATGCGGGAATTCTTGTAATGCAGGTTCAGCGGCACCAGCGCGAAACCGCGTTGTTCCACCTTGCCGATCAGCTTGCGGATTTCCTCGGCCCGGAGCAGCAGCTTGCGGGTGCGCGTGGGGTCGGCCTTGACGTGGGTGGAGGCTGTCTCCAGCGGGCTGACGTGCATGCCGATGATGTACAGCTCGGCATCGCGTACGATGACGTAGCTTTCCTTGAGCTGCACGCGCCCGGCACGGATCGCCTTCACTTCCCAGCCTTCGAGTACCAGGCCGGCCTCGAAGCGCTCGTCGATGAAGTAATCGTGAAACGCCTTGCGGTTTTCAATAATGCTCATTACGTCAATGTACTCCGTCGGCCGGGCATGGTGCGTGCTGCGGGCAGGTTTCCCGGTGCCGTAAAATCAGCCATTCTAGCAATTTGCCCTGGCGGTTCATCTACGCATGCATAAAGTGCAACGTTCGGTGCTGGTCCCGTACAGCGCGGCCCAGATGTTCGATCTCGTGGCCAAGGTCGAGGACTACCCCAAATTCATGCCTTGGTGCGGCGGGGCGGAGGTGCACGAGCGTGACGAGCACGGCATGCGGGCTTCCGTCGTGATCCAGTTCGCCGGCCTGCGCCAGCGCTTTACCACGCGCAACACGCACGACTATCCCCGCCGCATCCAGCTCGACTTGGTGGATGGGCCTTTCTCCATGCTCGAAGGGGTCTGGGAATTCCACGCCTTGGCCGACGACGCCTGCAAAGTCGTCTTTACCATGCAGTACCAGTTCTCCAGCCGCGCCCTCGAGGCGCTGGTCGGCCCTGTGTTCAACCGCATCGCCACCAGCTTCATCGATGCCTTCACCCAGCGCGCCGAAGCCTGTTATGGCTAGCCGTCCGGAGCAGGGCGGCGGGCCGGGCGCCCCGGCCGAAGCCATCCCGGTGTCGGTGTGCTACGCCGACGTGGGGCGCATCTGGCAGCGCGAGCTCAGCCTGCCTGCCGGCTCCACCGTGGCCGACGCCATCGAGGCGAGCGGGTTCCGGCGCGAATTTCCCGAGGTCGATCCCACCCGCAGCGGCACGGGCGTGTACGGCCGCCGGCGGCCGCTGGAGCACGTCCTGCACCCGCACGACAGGGTGGAGATCTACCGCCCGCTGGTCTTCGACCCGAAGGAGTCGCGCCGCCGGCGGGCGGCGCACAAGGCCGCGGCCGGGCAGCGGGCCCAAGTCGCGCGCCGCGGCTAAGCAAGGCGCGGCGGCCCGGCTGCTCCCGGAAATCGAGGTGCGGCGCGGCGGGCGGGGGCGCCTGTGGGTTTTCCCGCATATAAGCCCTCTTGACAGCAGGGGGAGAACGGCGAAAGGGGCCGCTCTCCAGTACAATACTAGGTTTAATTTGTATTGCGGCAGGGGGTTGCACGATGCGTCTCGTACAAACAGCGCTTACTTTCGATGACGTGTTGTTGGTGCCCGCATATTCCGCGGTGTTGCCCCGCGATACCAGTCTTCGAACCCGTCTGACCCGTGAAATCTCGCTGAACATTCCGCTGGTGTCCGCCGCCATGGATACCGTCACGGAATCGCGCCTGGCCATCGCCATGGCCAAGGAAGGCGGGATCGGGATCATCCACAAGAACCTCACGGCGGACGAACAGGCGCGCGAAGTCGCCAAGGTCAAGCGCTACGAGGCCGGCGTCGTGCTCGACCCGATCACCATCGCCCCGCACATGAAAGTGCGCGAAGTCATCGAGCTCCAGCGCCAGCACGGCATCTCCGGCCTGCCGGTGGTGGAAGGGCGCCAGGTGGTGGGCATCGTCACCAACCGCGACCTGCGCTTTGAAGACCGCTACGACGAACCCATCCGCACCGTCATGACGCCGCGCGAGCGGCTCATCACCGTGCGCGAGGGCGCTTCGCTGGAAGAGGCCCAGGCGCTGATGCACAAGCACCGCCTGGAGCGCGTGCTGGTCGTCAACGACAACTTCGAGCTGCGCGGCCTGATCACCGTCAAGGACATCATCAAGAACACCGAAAGCCCCAACGCCAGCAAGGACGAGCACGGCAAGCTGCGCGTCGGCGCCGCCGTCGGCGTGGGCGAGGGCACGGACGAGCGCGTGGAAAAACTCGTGACCGCCGGCGTGGACGTGATCGTGGTGGATACGGCTCACGGCCACACCGCGGGCGTGCTGGACCGGGTGCGCTGGATCAAGAAGCACTATCCGCAACTGCAGGTCATCGGCGGCAACATCGCGACGGGCGAAGCCGCCCGCGCGCTGGTCGAGGCCGGCGCCGACGGCGTCAAGGTCGGCATCGGCCCGGGCTCCATCTGCACCACCCGCATCGTGGCCGGCGTGGGCGTGCCGCAGATCACGGCCATCTCCAACGTGGCCCAGGCCCTGGAAGGCACGGGCGTTCCCCTCATCGCAGACGGCGGCGTGCGCTACTCGGGCGACGTGGCCAAGGCCATCGCGGCCGGCGCGTACAGCGTCATGATGGGCGGCATGTTCGCCGGCACCGACGAAGCGCCGGGCGAGATCGTCCTGTACCAAGGCCGCTCCTACAAGGCCTACCGCGGCATGGGCAGCCTGGGCGCGATGGCCGACGGCTCGGCCGACCGCTACTTCCAAGACCCGACCAACAACTCCGACAAGTTCGTGCCCGAAGGCATCGAAGGGCGCGTGCCGTACAAGGGCAGCGTGGTCAGCATCATTTACCAACTGGTGGGTGGCGTGCGCGCCTCCATGGGCTATTGCGGCTGCGCCTCCATCGACGAAATGCGCACCAAGAGCCAGTTCGTCCAGATCACCTCGGCCGGCATCCGCGAATCCCACGTGCACGACGTCCAGATCATCAAGGAAGCGCCGAACTACCGGATGGACTAATCCAGTCCTTCCCCTTTCCACTCCGCGTTCGCGGCCTCCCCGGCGGCGCTTCACGCCCGTCGCGGGTCGGCCCGGCGACTCGCTCGGGTAGCCTATGTCTCACGATCGCATACTCATCCTCGACTTCGGATCCCAAGTCACCCAACTGATCGCCCGCCGCGTGCGCGAAACGCAGGTCTACTGCGAAATCCATCCGTACGACGTTTCCGACGACTTCATCCGGGAACAGCAGGCCAAGGGCCTGAAAGGCATCATCCTCTCCGGCAGCCACGCCTCCGCCTACGACGAAGCCTCCTTGCGCGCCCCGCAGGCCGTGTTCGAATCCGGCCTGCCCGTGCTGGGGATCTGCTACGGCATGCAAACCATGGCCATGCAGCTGGGCGGCCAGGTCAGCTTCAGCGACCACCGCGAATTCGGCTACGCCGAAGTGCGCGCCCATGGCCACACCCCGCTGCTCAACGGCATCCAAGACTTCACCACGCCCGAAGGCCACGGCATGCTCAAGGTCTGGATGAGCCATGGCGACAAAGTCACCCAGCTGCCGCCGGGCTTCAAGCTCATGGCGTCCACCGCCTCGTGCCCCATCGCCGGCATGGCCGACGTCGAGCGCGGCTACTACGGCGTGCAGTTCCACCCCGAAGTCACCCATACCGTGCAGGGGCAAGCCATCCTCTCGCGCTTCGTGCACGAGATCTGCGGCTGCGGCACCGACTGGAACATGCCCGACTACGTCAGCGAAGCGGTCGAGGCCATCCGCCAGCAGGTCGGCAGCGACGAAGTCATCCTGGGCTTGTCCGGCGGCGTCGACTCCTCGGTGGCCGCGGCCCTGATCCACAAGGCCATCGGCGACCAGCTCACCTGCGTCTTCGTCGACCACGGCCTGCTGCGGCTGAACGAAGCCGAACAGGTCATGCAGACCTTCGCCGAAAACATGGGCCTGAAGATCATCCACGTCGACGCCACGGCCGACTTCATGGGCAAGCTCGCGGGCGTGACCGACCCCGAAGCCAAGCGCAAGATCATCGGCAAGGAATTCGTCGAAGTCTTCCAACGCGAAGCCGCCAAGCTCAAGGGCGCCAAATGGCTGGCCCAGGGCACCATCTACCCCGACGTGATCGAATCGGCCGGCGCCAAGACCGGCAAGGCCGTGACCATCAAGTCGCACCACAACGTCGGCGGCCTGCCCGACACCCTGCACCTCAAGCTGCTCGAGCCCTTGCGCGAACTCTTCAAGGACGAAGTGCGCAAGCTCGGCATCGCGCTCGGCCTGCCGCACAGCATGGTCTACCGCCACCCGTTCCCCGGGCCGGGCCTGGGCGTGCGCATCCTGGGCGAAGTGAAGAAAGAATACGCCGACCTGCTGCGCCGGGCCGACGCCATCTTCATCGACGAACTGCGCGCCACCCAAGCCACCGAACAAGACGCTGCCGCCGGCCTCTGCGCGCCGGAAGACGTGGGCAAGAACTGGTACGACCTCACCAGCCAGGCCTTCGCGGTCTTCCTGCCCGTCAAGTCCGTGGGCGTAATGGGCGACGGCCGCACCTACGACTACGTCGTCGCGCTGCGCGCCGTGCAGACCACCGACTTCATGACCGCCCACTGGGCCCACCTGCCGTACGCGCTGCTCGGGCGCGTCTCGAACCGGATCATCAACGAGGTCCGGGGCTTGAATAGGGTGGTGTATGACGTGTCGGGGAAACCGCCGGCTACGATTGAGTGGGAATGATTCCACGTCCGGCAGCTGCCGGCAGGATCAGGCACCAGACACACCTAAGCTTTCATGGCATAGTCGATGGCACGAAACCGGCCCTGTGCCATGCTTTACAAGGTGGCGGACAGGGACGACCTGTATGTGGCCGACACCCCCTCAAGGACCATTTCGTTCCGCTACAACTACGCCCTCAACGGGCGCCAGGAGACCATCACCTTCGGCCGGTACGGGCCGGGC
>NZ_CALFCW010000019.1:0-189024 GCF_937950555.1 uncultured Pigmentiphaga sp.
CTCTTCCGATCTGCGTGCAGTTCCGCCAGCGGATTGAAGCCCGGCGTCTGCGCGACGGCCCATTCGAGTTCTTTCTGTCCGATCCAGACCGTGGCCTCGGGAAAGAGCGTGAAGTTGCAGGCGTGGTCGTGGTGCGCGTGTGTCAGCACTACATCGGTGACGTCCAGGGGCGAAACACGCAACGCCGATAGTTGCTTGCCGATCTCCGGGCGAGTGGCGTAGCCGCCTGCATCGACCAGGATCACGCGCCCCCCTCCGCGCAACAGCGTGACGGTGCTCCACCCCAGCCCGCCGTGGCACACGGAGCGACCGGGGTAACCCTGGACGAGGACATGGACGTCGTACATCATTCGGCCTTGATCTGGGCGTCGGTCACGAGCTTGCGGTAGAAATCCAGCTCGCTCGCGATCAGGGTCTTGAACTGCGCCGGCGTGCTGGTTACCAACTCGTTGCCGCCCTCGGTCTTCAGGGCCTTGATTACCTCGGGCGCCTTGACGGCCTTCTCGACCTCGGCGTGCAGGCGCTCGATGATTGCGGCCGGTGTTTTCGCCGGCGCGAGCAGGCCTACGAACTGGGTAACGTCGTAGTTCTTGTAGCCCAGTTCCTGCATGGTGGGCACTTTGGGCAGGGAACCGGCGCGGCGGCTGCCCGAGACCGCCAACGGACGCAGTTTTTGCGCCTGGATGTGCGGCACGGCGGTCATCACGGTGTCCCAGGTGAAGGACAGTTGTCCGCCGAGCAGGTCGGCCAACGCCGGCGCGGCCCCTTTGTACGGGATATGGTTGAGCTCGATGCCGAGTGTCAGCGCCAGCAGTTCACCGGCCAAGTGTCCACCTCCGCCCATGCCCGACGAGCCATAGGTGAGCATGCCCGGCTTCTCCTTGGCTTCGCGGGCCAGGTCGGGCAGGCTGCGCAGGCTCGAGTCGGCTGGCACGACAAGCACGTACTGGTAAGCCAGAATCTGACTGATGGGCTCGAAGTCCTTCAGGCTGTCGTAGGGGAGCTTTTTGTAGAGCACAGGGTTGACCACCAGTGGGCTGCTAGGCGAGACCAGCAGCGTGTGGCCGTCGGGCGCGGCCTGGCGTACCGCGTCCAGGCCCACCGTGCCATTGGCTCCCGCGCGGTTCTCGACGATGACCGGGGTCTTGAGGCCACCGGCCAGCTGTTTGGCAATGAGGCGGGCCGTGAGGTCCGCGTTGCCTCCGGCCGAGAACGGCACGACCAGCTTGATAGGGCGGTTGCCGGGATAGGTCTGCGCCGCGGCGGTGCCGGCGAGAGCCAGGGCACCGCACAGCAAGGCAATGCGTTTCATTTTGTCTCCTCGTCTGGTCCCATGGTCCCGTCCGGACAGGGCCGGGACGATGCCTCCCTTGTCGCAGGCCTGTACCCGATCGCGCGCCCCCCTCTGGCGCCTTGGTGCAAGGCTGTTCCTTCCGGAGGGCGGGACATTCACGCTGAAAGCTCGCGCATCACCTTGATCAGATCGGCCTTGCCTTCGAAGCCGATGCCGGGCAGCTCGGGCAGCGTGACGTGGCCGTTCTCCACCTTCACGCTGTCGGGGAAACCGCCGAAGGGTTGAAACAGGTCAGGGTAGGACTCGTTCCCGCCCAGGCCCAGGCCCGCGGCAATGTTGAGCGACATCTGGTGGCCGCCGTGCGGGATGCAGCGACTGGCCGACCAGCCGTGCTCCTTGAGCATGTCCAGCGTGCGCAGGTACTCGACCAGGCCGTAGCTCAACGCGCAATCGAACTGCAACCAGTCGCGGTCGGGCCGCATGCCGCCGTATCGGATGAGGTTGCGAGCGTCTTGCATAGAGAACAAGTCCTCGCCAGTGGCCATGGGATTCTTGTAGAAAGCGCGCAGCGCGGCCTGTAGCTCGAAGTCCAGCGGGTCACCGGGCTCCTCGTACCAGAACAGGTCGTACTGAGAAAGCGCCTTGGCATAGGCGATGGCGGTTTCCAGATCGAAGCGGCCGTTGGCGTCCACGCACAGCTTTTGCCCGTCCTGCAGCACCTCCATGATGGCGTCGATTCGACGCAGGTCCTCGTCGAGCGAGGCGCCGCCGATCTTTTTCTTCACCACCGTGTAGCCGCGATCGATGTAGCTGCGCATCTCGTCCTGCAGCTTGCGGTGATCCTGGCCGGGATAGTAGTAGCCGCCCGCGGCATAGACGAAGACCTTGCGCTTGGGCTTGCCGTCTCCGTAGCGCTCGGAAAGCAGCTGGAACAGCGGCTTGCCTTCGATCTTGGCAACCGCGTCCCACACTGCCATGTCGATGGTGCCGATGGCGACCGAACGCTCGCCGTGGCCGCCCGGCTTCTCGTTCTTGAACATCGTGTTCCAGATCTTGTGCGGATCCAAATTCTCGCGACTGTCGTCAAGCAGCGACTCGGGTTCGGCCTCCAGGAGACGCGGGATGAAACGCTCGCGCATCAGCGCGCCCTGGCCGTAGCGCCCATTGGAGTTGAAGCCGTAGCCCACCACCCGCTTGCCGTCACGGAACACATCGGTAATCACAGCAACGAGACTCAGGGTCATCTTGCTAAAATCGATATACGCATTGCGGATCGGCGAGCTGATGGGAAGGGTCTTTTCTCGGATCTCGACGATCTTCATAACGTTCTCCTACGTAAAGGAATCTATGATCAGCTTGGCGGAAACCTTTGACCAATGCTTTTTTTCTTGGCTTTGATGCTTTGAAAGCACCGTCATGACGATGAACCTGTCCTGGATTGATGACTTCAACGCACTGGCTGCCACCGGTAACTTTTCGCGCGCAGCCGATGAACGACACATGACCCAGCCTGCGTTCAGTCGGCGCATCCGGGCGTTGGAGGAATGGCTTGGCACAGAGCTGTTTGACCGCAGCTCGCAGCCGGCGCGCGTCACGGAGGCTGGAGAATGGTTTCGCGTTGTCGCCCAGGACTTGCAAGCGCGTGTCGCCGCTATCCCTGGCGAGGCGCGTGCTGTGGCCGAAGCCAGTTCCTCGACGCTCCGCTTTGCTTCAACGCATGCGTTGTCATTCACCTTTCTGCCGCATTGGCTTCGGGCGCTGGAAGCGCACGCCACCATGGGGCCGATTCAACTGATCTCGGACGTAAAGCAAAAATGCGAAAGCATGCTCGCTCAGAGCGAGGTGCATTTCATGCTGGCGCATGGCCACACCAGCGTTCGTGGCGAGCTGGATGACGCCAGCTTTCCGAACCTTCTGGTGGGGAAAGACCAGCTCGTTCCTGTGTCGGCACCTGACAGTCGGGGGGAACCGTTACACAGGCTAGAAGATGGAAAGACCGGCGCGACCATCCACTTACTGGGCTATAGCCGAGAGTCCGGCCTAGGGCGCATTCTGAGCGCTCTCAAAGGACCCACGATCGAACGTCTTCATCATCAGTACATCCTCACGGCACACCTTGCTTCCGTACTGAGAACCATGGCACTCGACGGGCGCGGGCTGGCTTGGCTGCCCAGGTTGCTTGTCGGCGACGACCTTGAACGCGGGCGGCTCGTTGTCGCCGCCTCCGCCATATGGCATGTCGATCTGGACATTCGCCTCTATCGCTACCGCGCACATGCGGGAAAAGCAGCGGAAAGCTTCTGGGCAGCGGCGCAGGACAGTACAGCGCGGAGCGTGTAACAAACAAGCGTTCGAGCGCAAGACGGGAACGACGTCGACACGTGCGGACAGAAGCTGGATCCGGCCTATCGCTCCAAGCGCTCGCATGTATCGCCCAGGCCTTTTCCTCCTGGACTATAGACAGATCCAGATACCACAGCTGAAGCGTCATTCAACCTCCGCACCACGTGACCCGATCCCATCGCACTTCCCGCCCACCCGCCATCGGCCTAGGTACCGCAGCCCGAGACCTCTACCGCGCACTCTGGCGCCACGCCGCCGGGGTCCGAGCCCACATGCTCGGCGCTGCGGGCCTGCTGTCGGCGGCGCAGCTGCTGCGCCTGACCATGCCGTGGCTGGCATCCCACGCCATCAACGCGCTCCAGCATGGCGACATGGCGACCGCCGGCCGCTGGATCGCCTACCTCGTCGGCGTTTATCTGCTGTCGTGGCTGCTTCACGGGCCAGGCCGCATCCTGGAACGCAACGTGGGCGTACGCGTCCGCGAGCGGCTCGCCGACCAGCTCTATGCGCGCATTGCCGCCGCCCCGCTCGCCTGGCGCGATGGGCGACATTCCGGGGAACTCCAGCATCGGGTCGTCCAGTCGAGCCGGGCGCTCTCCGACTTCGCGCAAAACCAGTTCGGCTATCTGCAGAGCGCGTTCAATTTCGTCGGCCCGCTGGTGGCCCTGGCACTGCTCTCGACCACCAGCGGCATCATCGCCATCACCGGCTATGTCGTCATCGCGCTCATCATCATGCGCTTCGACCGCGCGCTGATGCAGCTGGCCCGCGCCGAGAACGACGCGGAACGCCGCTATGCAGCGGCCCTGCTCGATTTCGTCGGCAACGCCGGGACGGTTATTGGCCTGCGCTTGCAGGCTGCCTCCCGCAAGGTGCTCGGCCGCCGCATGGAGGCGGTCATGGCGCCGTTGCGACGGGCCGTCATGGTGACGGAAGGAAAATGGTTCACGGTGGACATCCTCGGCATGGGCCTCACCTGGATACTGGTGGTCGTCTACGTGCTGCAATCGCGCCAACCCGGCCAAGCCGTGATGCTGGGCACGGTGTTCATGATCTACCAGTATGCGCAGCAAGCGGCCACCGTGGTCGGCGCGATGGCCACCAACTTCCAGAGCTTCGCGCGCATGCACACCGATTACGGCAGCGCCGAGCCTATCTGGGAAGCCCCGGGCGACCCGGACGCACCCGTGCCCGCGGTCGTGCCCGATGCGCCATGGCAAACGCTGGAACTGCGGGGCGCCGTATGGCGCTACGGCGACGATGCGCGGGGCGGCCTGCACGGCATCGACCTCGCCTTGCACCGGGGTACCCGGGTTGCCCTGATCGGCCCGAGCGGTGGCGGCAAGAGCACCCTGCTACGCCTACTCGCCGGCCTCTACTCGCCGCAAGAAGGGACATTGCTCAAAGACGGCGCGATGACGTCCTGGTCTGACCTTCGCACCCTGGCGACCCTCATCCCTCAAGAAGCCGAGGTGTTCGAAGCCAGCGTGGAGGAAAACCTGACGTTTGGCGAGCCGGCCGACCCGGCAGCCCTTGTTGCCGCCGTCCATGCGGGCGTCTTCGACGAAGTGCTGGAACGACTCCCGGAAGGCTTATCCAGCCCCTTGAATGAACGCGGCGGCAACCTCTCCGGCGGCCAACGGCAGCGCCTGGCCTTGGCCCGGGGCGCCCTGGCGGCGCGCGGCAGCTCGCTGCTCCTGCTGGACGAGCCCACCAGCGCGCTCGACCCGCAGGCCGAGGGCCAGGTGTTCGACCGCATCTTCGCCGCGTTTCCGTCGGCCTGCATCATTGCATCGGTACATCGCCCCAGCCTCCTACCGCGGTTCGATACCATCGTCGTAATGGAGGCCGGGAAAGTGGTGGATGCCGGGCCGAGGGACGACGTATTGGCCCGGCGACGACATTGAACGCACCGCCCATCAGCCTACCCTTCCGCCGTACGCCCGAACCTTCGTGCCGGCTTTCCTGCGAGGGGAGCTCGAGCCTGCCCCCGGCGGTCAGGCCGTTTCCCGCTTGGGCAAACTCCACGCGAACCATCGCTTTTCCACCAGTTCGATCAGTTGGTAGAGCGCTAGGCTGAGTACCACGAGGATGACGAGCGCAACAAAGGACTGCGGCATCTTCATCATCGATGTCGAGAACAGGATGAGATAGCCCAAGCCGCTCTCTGCAGTGACAAACTCGCCTACGACTGCCCCGATCACGGCCAGCGTGATGCATACCTTCAATGCGCTGAAGATATAGGGCACGGCAAACGGCATGCGAATAAACCACAACTCCCGGTTGCGGGACGCCCGCAGCGACCGGGATAGCTCGAGGATCTCCGACGGCGTCGACCTGAGCCCCGTCACGAGGGAAATGACCAAAGGGAAGAAGGTAATCAGGCAAGTGATCACCACGCGTGGCAGTACCCCCGCGCCCAGCGCCACCACGATGATGGGCGCAACGGCCACGATCGGAGTGGAATGGATCACCACGAGGATGGGCACCACCGTGCGCGACAACAGCGGAGAATGCGTGATGATCACCGCAACAGGGAAACTGATCGCGATCGATGCGAGAAACCCGACGATCACCACCTCCACGGTGCTTCGGAAGTGATTGAACAGCTGGGCACCCGTAAACACGCTCGCCGCTTGGACGATTTCCGACGGGGAAGGAAAAACGTACGCCGGCACAGACAGCACGCGGCAGGCAAACTCCCAGACGATGACCAGCCCGATGGCGGTAATCAGCGGCGCATAACGATCGGTGAACGTGAGCAGCACAGACATGATCTAAGTTCCCGTCCTTCGAGTGAACACCTGCGCGCGGATGTCATTGGCCATCCTATTGAACCGGGGATCCATGAGCGTATCGAGCGAGCGGGGCCTCGGGAACGGCACCGCGATGACTTCCCGGACGCGACCGGGACGCGACTGCATGACCACGATCTTGTCTGCGAGCAAGAGCGCTTCCGGGATGGAGTGGGTGACGAACACCACGGTCTTGGGCGAATCGCGTAGTATCCGCAGCAGCTCCAGGCTCATTTCGTCCCGGGTCAGGGCGTCCAGCGCGGAAAACGGCTCGTCCATGAGCAGAATGTCTGGATCGTGCAGCAGCGATCGCGCGATGCCGACCCGCTGCTGCATGCCCCCCGACAACTCTTCCGGCAGGCGATCTTCGAATTCGGCCAGGCCCACCATCCTAACCAGCTCGCGGGCGCGTTCGCGCGTGCCGGCATCGACGCGTCCCGTCTTGAGCTTGACCGGAAATGCCACGTTGTCCAATACGCTCAGCCAGGGCAGCAAGGTCGGGCGCTGGAATACGATGCCAATCTCGTCCCGGGGCTCAGTGACCGGCTGGCGATAGATGCTCACCTGGCCCGACGTGACCGGGAGCAGTCCTGCCACCAGCCGCAGCAGCGTCGATTTGCCGCACCCCGAGGGCCCGATGAGTGCAACGAACTCATGCCTGCCTATCGCGAGGTCGATGCCATCGAGTGCCGTCGTCTTGGCGCCGTCGCTCGACACGAACACCTTGCCCGCCCGCTGGAGCTCAATAACCGGAGCATCCATTTTCAGTTATCCGCCCAATTGAGTCGCGCAACCATTCGCTCCGGGTCGAGTTTGTCCAGCGGATAGCGTTCCGACGCGGCCACCCACCCCCAGCTTTTCTTCAGCAGGTCGGGTTCGATGGTCCCGATGCCGTCCCGTCGACTGGTGGCATTGTCAATCAAGGGAATCGAGGCGCGGAACTGCGCTTCGGCGACCTGCGGGTCGATTTCCGGGGCCGATTTCTTCAAGGCCCGCCCCGTCACGGCCGGATCCTTCAGCGAAAGAAGCATCGCCTTGTGAAACGCCCGCAAGAAGCGCCTCAGCACATCCGGACGCTCCTTGATCATGGCATCCGAGGCCGCGAGCACCATGCCGTAGGTCTCCAAGCCGAACATGGACCACGGAAGCACCTCGACTTCTTTGCCGCGGGGCTGGAGCAGCGAGTTGGCGAGGGGAACCTGGGTGCGGAAACTCGAAATGGCATCTACCCGGCCCGAAACCAACATGGGCATGAGGACATTGGCGTCGACCAGCTGCAGCTTCAGCTGATCCACCGACACGCCATTGCGCTCCAACACCAGCGGCATCAGGACGCGCGAAGTGGACAAGGCGGTGGCGGCCACGGGCCGGCCTTGCAGGTCCTTGAGCGTGCGGATTCCGCTACCCTTGATGACGAAAAACGACTCGGGCGACTCGGTGTATGCCGTGTACACGACTTTCAGCGGCATCGGTCCCTTCGCAGCGGCGCTCAGCACCGCGCTGATCCCGGAGCTGGCGATATCGGCTGCTCCGGTGGCCACTTTGGTGAGCGCGTCGGCAGAGCCTCGTCCGGTCTGCAGGGTCACCTCCAACCCTTCGCTCGCGTAGAAGCCTTCATGCAAGGCCACATAGAACGGCCCCTTGTCGCCCGACGGCAGCCAGTCAATCTGCACGACAACGCGGTCCGCCGCCATGGCGGAGGCGGCGGCAAGGGCGGCGGTGAAAGCAACCGCGGCACCGCGCAGCACGAGGCGCAGCGATGACGGAGCAAGGACGGTCCATACACTAGAAAACAGATTTTTCATGTCGGCCTCGATGGCAAGTCAATGTGGATCCGCGCCGGCCCTGCCGGTGGAGCGGGTGTCACGAGCTCAAGGGTCGCTCCCCTTTCACGCTCACACGCCACATGAGGCGTCGATAACGTTCCTTGTCGTAGGGCGTGGCGCGATGCACGGTGCAACGGTTGTCCCAGATGACCAAGTCGTGCGCGGACCAGACGTGCCGATACTGGAAGCGCTCGTTCGTACACCAATCAAGCAATTCCTGTACCAAAGCCACGCCCGCGGCGGCGTCTTCGATGCCCACCACACGCTTGACCGTCTGCCCTCCTGGATAGAGGCTGAGCGATGCGTCCACCGGGTGGCGGCGAACAAGAGGCTGAACGACATCGGGAACCTTGGCCTGCTGCTCCGGGGTCGGCAGGGGGACCTTGCCCGCAAACGCCGGATTCTTGGCCCGGTCCATGATCATCTTCATGTAGGAGTGCTCTGTCCAAAGCTTGCGCAGGGCCGACTGCCTCTCGGGCGGCAAGGTCTCGTAAGCCAGGCGCGTATTCGCGAACTGGGTGTCGGCGCCTTCGGGAGGAACTTCCACGCCATAGAGCAGGGTGTACGCCGTCGGCTGCGCGTAATAAGCCTGGTCGGTGTGCCAACCGTAGCCGTCGGTAGACGATCCGATGGGCCGCCCATTCTCGACGATGTTGGACAGGATGTAGATGAAAGGATGGCCCGGCATGCAGAACTGATCCAGCACCAGGGGCTCAAGAGGTCCGAGGCGGGTGGCTACCTCTTGCAGCGCTTCAGGAGTCAGGTGCTGGTCGCGGAAAACGATGACGCCATGGCGGGCGAGCTGCCTGGGCAATTCTTCGAAGAAGGCATCATCCACGTCCGGCAGGTCGACGCCGTGGGCCACCGCCCCCAACGGCGCGCCCGCGATGGGTTCAAAATGCCACGTAGCGGTTTCCACTTTTCATACTCCTCGACAGTGTACCGATCGCTCGGCAAAGCATCATCGTAGGAATACAAATGCGAGATGAGAATCAGCAAATTTCGTGCAAAGCGTTCGCTTTTTCAGAACGGTATAGCGTGACCTGTACGCTACACCAAGGCGTGCATGTGCTCCTCTAAATAGTGCACGAAACGCAATGTCGGCACCGACAAGGTGCGACCCCGGCGAGCCAGGAGCACCAAGCGGCCCCGGGCCAGGATGGGGTCGCCGAGCGGAATCGCGACGAGTTCTCCGCGGGCCACCTCTGCCGCGACCCCGACCGCCAGCTGGAAAAAAATCCCCCCTGACTGCCGGGCGAATTGCCCCATCAGCTCAAAGCTGTCGGTTTGCAGTACCGGGTTGATGACATGGCCCGACTGGCGGGCCAGCGCCTCGATGAGGTTGCGCCCGCCTGCGGCGGAAGAGTTCATTAGCGCGAGCGGGTACGCGAGGCAATCGCTCAGGCGCAACGACTTGCGGTCTGCCAGCGGATGATCGGACGCCACCACTGCATACAAGGGCGTCTTGACCTCCACGAGCCGGGTAAGCAGGGCATTTGAAGGCGGGTTGAACAGCAGGCCGAGTTCCACGGTATCGTTCTGCAGCTCCTCGAACGTGCGCGCCGTCGTGCCCATGTTGACCGTAAACGACACCCCGGGGTATTCGGTCCGGAACGCGGAAATTGCACGAGGCAGCAACTCGCGGGTGGCAGACTCGTGCGCCGTGATGCGGATATGGCCGCGGCGCAGCCCGCGCAGGTTATCAAGTTGAGATCGCAGCAGCTCGAACTCGCGTTCCTGCTTGCGAATATGGGCCAGCAGCAGCTCGCCTGCGGCAGTGGCCCGCATCCCGCGCGGCAAACGCTCGAACAGCTCGACGCCGAGCTCCTGTTCGAGGTCCAGCAGTTGCCGATTCAACGCGGAGGCGGCGACATGCACCTGCTCTGCCGCCTTCCGAATAGAGCCTGCGCGAGCGATGGCGTCGATGTAAATGAATACGCGGGGTAGCACGGGGGGTTCCTCGCCTCGTAGGGCGCACGGACATCGAGTGGGGACGATGGCCCGCAACTGATTCTTATCTTATCGATTATCCACCAGCCGCGGCGGCCTGCGGCGCCCGCTCGTCCCCCGGAATCCCCGGTCCCTGCCCTCCTGGTTGCCTCCCCACCGATGGCCAGGACCACCCCGCGGCAGTCCGATGGCCACGCCTCAAATCAAGCCGTGATACGACCCGCCGTCGACCTGCAGGTTTTGTCCCGAAATAAAGCCGGCATGCGCCGAGCACAGGTAGGCGCAGGCACTGGCCAGCTCTTCCGGGGTTCCCATGCGCTTGGCCGCGATGCTGTCGGCAAAGCGCGCCCGGGCTTCTTCATAGCTGATGTTTTCCAGCTTCATCAGCCGCTTTGCCATGAATTGCTGGCGCGGCGTATCGATGCGCTCGGGGAGCAGGTTGTTGATGGTCACGTTGTCCCGCGCCACTTCGAGCGAGAGGCCTTTGCAGAAGGCCGTCAGCGCAGTGCGCGCCGCAGCGGACAGGGACTGGTGGACGCGCGGCGATTTCACCATCGCCGAGGTTATGTTGACGATGCGTCCGAATTTGCGCGCCCGCATGCCGCCCACGTAGTTCCGGATGAACAAGGCGTGGGGAATCATGTTTTTCTCGAAGGCACCCACCCACGCGTCGTGATCCCAATTCTCGAGGCTGCCCGGCGTCGGCCCTTCATTGTTGGTCACCAGGATGTCTACCTCCGGGATCTCCGCGAAAATGCGCTGGCGGTCCGCCTCGACGGTCAGGTCCGCGGCAATGGTGCAAACCTGTCCGGTCGCAACCTTGCGCACCTCCTCGGCGGCCGCCTCTAGCCGTTCGGCGTTACGGGCGTTCAGCCAAACGTCTACCCCCTCGGCGGCCAGCGCCTTGGCGCAGGCCAGGCCCAATCCGCTGGACGAAGCCATGAGGAAGGCCTTGCGGCCTTTGATTCCTAAGTCCATATGGTCTCCCTGAAATGCCGCGCTCAAGCGCCGGCGAGTTGCCGGACTTTGTCGAGCGCCGGATACGTGCGGCTGGGGCCGCACACCAGGATCCGGTAGCCTTCGTCGTAAACGCGCTCGACATTCTCGGTCGTGACGTGCGGATGGGCGACGGGGACGTTGAACTCCTGGCAGATAGAACGGATCTGCGCCATGGCCGACAGCAGCTCCGGGTGCTCGTATTGGCGGGGAATGCCCAGCTCCTGGGAGAGGTCGCCCTCGCCGATCATGACGGCACTGATGCCGGGAACTTCCTTCAGGATGTCGCGCAGGTTGGCGATGCCCTCGAGGTCTTCGATCATCAGCATGACGAAGATTTCACCCTCGGGGTTGCGCGGCCACACGTCTGCCTTGGCGTAATACTCCTGGTTCGTCAGGCCCCAATAGCGCGCGGCGGTCGTCGGGCCGTCGCCCCGCTGCCCGAAGGGCTCGTGCAGGGGATGGCTCTTGAGGGTCGGATAACGGCACGCCGCGACGGCGGCATACGCCTGTTCCACCGTGCTGACGTGGGGCCAAACGATGCCATACGCTCCCAGGTCCAGCGCCTGCTTGGCCATCCACTGGCTCTGCTCGGCGCCGTTGGCGGGTATGCGCACAATGGGCGTCACCGCCGGCGCGATGGAGCCGGAGGTTGCAATCTGGCGGCGATTCAACAGGTACTGGAAAGTGTCGCGCAGCGAGAGCGGGTTCCAGGGCTGGTGCTCGCACTCGATCAGCACGCCGTCGTACTTGGTGGTGCTAAAGGCAATGGCCGATTCGATCGTGGGCGGGCAGAACGACATGGTCGCCACGCGGCCCGATTCGAGTTGGCGGATGATTCCGTTGAGTCTTGGCGTGCTCATTGCGTCACCCGTTCAGGAGCTTGGTTGGCGGAAGAGGCTTGCGCGGCCGCGCGGCGGTCGAGCAACCGGTTCAAGCGCGGGAACACCTTTCTCGCGTTGCCTTCGAAAATCTTATAGCGGGCCTCGTCGTTCAGGGATTCGACGGCATCCAGGTAACGGCGGGTGTCGTCGAAATGGTAGCCCGTCTTCGGATCGATGCCTTTCACGGCGCCGACCATCTCCGAGGCGAACAGCAGGTTGTCGAGCGGAATGACGTCCGTCAGCAGGTCGATGCCCCGCTGGTCGTACACGCAGGTGTCGAAGTACACGTTCTTGAAGAGGTGCTCCTCGAGCGGGGGGCGCTTGAGCATCTGCGCCAGGCCCCGATAGCGGCCGAAGTGGAACGGGAACGCGCCGCCACCGTGCGGGATGATGAGGCGCAGCGTGGGGAAATCCTTGAACAGGTCGCCCTGGATGAGCTGCATGACGGCCGTGGTATCGGCGTTGATGTAGTGGGCACCCGTGGCGTGGAAGCACGCGTTGCACGAAGACGATACGTGGATCATCGCCGGCACGTCCAGCTCGACCAGCTTTTCGTACAAGGGGTACCAGTAGCGGTCGGTCAGCGGGGGATCTTTCCACCAGCCACCAGAGGGATCGGGGTTAAGGTTGCAACTCACGAAGCCGAGCTCGTTGATGCAATACTCGAGCTCGGGGATGCAGCTCTCGGGCGAGACGCCGGGGCGCTGGGGCAGTTGGCAGGCGCCAGCGAAGTTGTCCGGATAGAGCTGGGTGAGCCGGTAGATAAGCGTGTTGCACACGCGCGCCCACTGCGCCGCCACTTTTTCGTCGCCGTACTGGTGCGCCATGCCGGCCGCGCGCGGGGAAAATATCGTCAAATCAGTGCCGCGCTCGCGCTGGAACTTTAGCTGTGCACCCTCTACCGATTCGCGCAGCATGTCATCAGTAATGCCCAGCGATTCGATGGACGGCCGCAGGCTCGGGTCTATCATGCCCGCGAGTTGCCGGGCGCGAAAATCCTGCAACTGACGGGGAGCGGTAGTGTAGTGGCCATGGCAGTCGATGATCATGGTTTTTTCCGTTTTGAACTGATGCGGGGTTGAGATCAGCCGCCGATGACGGCGATCGCCTGGAGTTGCAGCAGCATGCCGCCGCGCAGGGGTTGTACGCTGGTGTGCCGCGCGGGACGGTCCGCTTCGTCCGGGAAGTGCTTGAGCCACGCCTTGTTCACGGCATCGCGCACCGACTCGTCCGCGACGGTCACGTTGATCACGCCGACGTCGCGCATGGTCGCGCCCCCCTTTTCGAGCAGCGCCGCCAAGTTCTCGAAGGCCTGGAACGCCTGCGCCTCCGCGCCTTCGGCCAGCTTGTTGGTAGAAGGCAGCTTGCCCGAGATGCCAGAAGTGAAAATGGTGTTGCCGACCTTGGCGCCCATGGGAATGGGGGTCGAACCATGGCTCACGCCATCGATTTCCAGTGAACGTCCGCCTGCTTTCATGTGACTTTCCTTGGGAAGAGTGATGGAATCGGGATTCACGCCTGCCAGACGCAGAACGCGGCGCCTACCCCTGTGCCCGCCTCGGTACGGTGCAACGCGTAGTACTCGACGTCGCGCAGCGGCAGGAAGTCCACCGCCCCGGCAGCCAGGACCCAGTTGAGCGTCTCCGACGTGCCAGAACGCAGGGCTTCAGGCGGAATGGCCCGCAGCCCCTGTTCGTCCTTCTCCTTGAGCATGCGGATGAAGTTCAGGTCGAAGTCTTCTTCTACGACGAAGTGCGACAAGCCGCCGGAAGCCACCACCGCCACCTTCAGGTCAGCGGGATAAGCCTCGATGGCGGCGCGCAGGCGCCGCCCGATCTCGTAGCAGCGGTTCGCCGTCGGCACGCTGGGCGGAAAATAGGTATTCAGCATCACCGGGGCCACCGGGATGCTCTTGCGGAACAGCCGCTTGACGATGAAGCCATAGGCATGGCCGAACCCGGCGCGGGACGGATCGGCCACCGAACCGACCGCGGCAACGTCCACCTCGTTGCGGATCAGGTGCTCGATCAGGAACGTGCAGAACTCCGGGGCGGCCGGCAGCCGGTGAATGCCGTCCATGAGGTAGCCCCGCCCGATCTGCATCATCCAGTCCGGCGCGCCATCGGCATATTTCCCGCGCGTCGTCGCGATCTCCGCACCATGGAACAAGGCGACGGCGGGCTGCTGGTCGGGCGCGAAAAGCTCCGCCTGGTCATCGCCCACGATGACCACCACGTCGGGATCCGCCGCCTCCAGCGCATCGGCCAGCCGGTCGAGCGCCCGCTGGCAGGCAGCGGCTTTCTTCTCCATCACATCGAGCTCGACTTCCGAGCGATACCGCGGTCCGCGCAGTTCGAGCAGCTCGGGATAGGTCAACCGCCTGCCATTCGACAAATGAAGCTTCTTGTTCGCGAAATCGATGTCGGCACGGTGATGCCATTGCAGCGCGGTCAGGTTCAACATGGGACTATGGGTCGTTCCCAGTCCCAACACAATCTTGGCCATAGTCGTCTAAATGTCGGTTATTCCTGCTCAGCCGCCCGTCGCCGATCAGAGATCGAGCACCAGGCGCTCGGACGCGCAATGCGAGACGCACACTTGCATGAGGCGGCGCTTGGAGCGGTCGTCGTCGGTCAGGCAGGTATCGTTGTGGACCACCTCTCCCTCGAGGACCTTGACCCGGCACAGGCCGCAGAAGCCGGAGCGGCAGTCGTACGGGACGTCGACGTCTTCATCGATCAATACGTCCAGCAGGCTTTGCCCTAGCCCGACCTCGACGGTCTTGCCGCTTTGCTGCAGCACGACCTCATACCCGGACTTCGATTTGCTGCTTTCGTCCAGACCGAACAGCTCGAACTTCACGTTGTCCGCCGGCCAGCCCAGCCGCGCCGCCGCATCGACCGCGGCGTCGATCATGGGCTTGGGACCGCATACATACACGGGCCGCGAGCCGCCCTGCGCGAGCGCCGTCACGATGTCCAAGTGGCGGCCCGCGTCTTCGTCCACGTGCAGCCGCAGCCCGTCGCCACACAGGCGCTCCAGGTCGTCCAGGAACACGGCCTCGTCCCGGCTGCGGACGGCGTAGCAGAAATCAAAAGGCACGTCCTTGCGCCGCAGCTCCGCGGCCATCGAGACGATGGGCGTCACGCCTATGCCGCCGGCAAGCAGCAATGCGCCGCCCGCATCACCGAGCTCGAACTCGTTTTTCGGCTGCGAGATGCGCAGCACGTCTCCGGGACGAACTGCCTCGTGCAACTGCCTGGACCCGCCGGCACCGGCTTCCTCCCGCCTGACGGCGATCCGGTAAAAAGGCTGCGGCAGCGAGGTGTCATTGGTCGGATCGGTGTTGACGAGCGAATAGGCTCGCACCCGATCCGGCTTGCCTTGCACGGGCAGATGCACGGAAATATGCGCCCCCGCTTGGAACCCGGGCAATGCCGCGCCGTTGGGGCGAGCCAGCTTGAACGCCAGGATGCTCGGGCTGCACCAGGTGACTTGCATCACCCGGACGTCAATCAGATCTTCGCTCGTCATCGTTCACTCACGCTTTAGCTGCCGCGCCGCCCTTGCCTACGTCTGCCAGGATGCGATCGAGCAGGACGTGCCAATCCTGGCCGTCATCGATGACGCCGCCAATCGAGTACACCTCGGAGTAATCCAAGTCCGACTCCTGCGCCACCCAGGGCACTTCGCCTTTCTGGAAATCGCGCACGGCCTTCAGCAGCATCTGGCGCAGGCGGATGATTTCCGAATCCGCCGAGCAGAGCTGCTCATCCGTGCGGTCGAGGATGGCCCCTTGGCTCATGAACATCGCGAAGTCCTCGGTGGCCACGCCTTGCGGGAAGCCCGAGAAATGCCCGCGCTTCATGAGATCGCGGTTCTGGCCCCAGTTGTCTTCCGGCGGACCGGGCGGCAGCGGCGGCCAATTGGTGATGTCCGGGCTGGCAGACAGCGGCGTCATGCCAAGCGGACGATGAATGTTGAAATGCACGAACCAGGCGCGGTAGTGGGTGTCATCGACCGGCACCGACATGAACACGGTAGACGGGCCGCCCGGGTCCGGCGCGCAAATGACGCCATACCACGGGAAGACATAGTGGTTCACGCGCGCGTAGACTTTGCCTTCGCCGATGTTGCGCAAGGCCACGGAACGGAACCCGAAGTGCGTGCGCTCATACTCGAGGCGGGGATGCTTGTCCACCAGCATGTTCTGCTGTTCGCGGCGCCCGCGGACCTGGATTTGTGCCTGGTGCAGGTGGCTGACGTGCGACGAGTCCATGGTGGCCTCGACCCCTTGCAGCCAGTTCACGGGCGCAATGACCGAGGTCACCGACCGTTGGTTCTCGGGCAGGTCCGTGAACGGCAGGTTGGGGAACTTGGGCGCCTTGCCCTTGCCCAGCCACACCCAAATGATGCCGCCGCGTTCTTCGACCTGATAGCTATTGAAGCGCACCGACTTGCAGAAAGCTTCCTGGTCGCCGGCGATGTTGGGCGCCTCGACCATCTTTCCTTCCACGTTGAATCGCCAGCCGTGGAAGATGCATTGCAGCGAGTCGTCCTCGTTGCGACCCAGCGCGAGCGAAGCCTTGCGGTGCGGGCACTGCTCGTCGAAGCAGCCGACTCGGCCGCTATGGCCGCGGAACAGTACGTAGTCCTTGCCGAGCAAGCGCAGCCGGTAGGGCTTTCCGCCGGCTTCGAGTGCAGCAGAGGGATAGGCAGGCAGCCAATAGTATTGTCTGAACAGCTCCCCGAGAGGAGCGCCATTCTCGACCCGGGTGATCAGGTCGTTTTCTTCTTTCTTCATTGCCATGTCGATACTCCTAGCCTAAGAGTGGCTTCCTGCCTTCACAGCGAGAATCAGCTCTCCGCCGTGATTCCGGCCTGCTCCGCGATTTCGCGGTTTTTCTTCATTTCACGCTGGATGAAATCCGCGAACTCCGCGGGCGTACAGACGAAAGCCTCGGATTGAATGGAATCCAGGAACGTTTTGAATTCGCTGGATGCGACGATTTCGCGCACGTCGGCGGCGATCTTGTCCACGACGGCGTCGGGCGTGCCGCCCGGCGCGAGCAGGCCATACCAGCTTTGGGCGTCGAAATTCACCTTCTTCTCGGCGAACGTCGGCACCTCGGGCAGCGACGACAGCCGCGCCTGGCCCGACACCGCGAGCACCTTGAGCTTGCCCGACTTGATGTGCTGGAGATAAAAGCCAGGGATTTCGAGCGCGAACTTCAACTGGCCCCCGATCAGATTGGTCGCCAGGTCGCTCGTGCCCTTGTATGGAATGTTCTGCAGCTTGACGCCGATTGCGTTCATCAAGCTCTCGTTGGCCAAGCGTCCAATGCCCGCGGCGCCGACCGTGGGCAGGTTGTAGTCATCGGGCTTGGCGCGGAGCTTGGAAATGAACTGGTCTAGGTTGTCCACCTGCATGCTGGGATGGGCCAGCAGCACGAACCGGTTCACGAGAACCGTAGTGATCGGCTTGAAGTCGCGGACGGAGTCATACGGCAGCTTGGGCATCACCGCCGGGTTGATGGTGTGGCTCGTGTTGGCGAACAGCAGCGTGTAGCCGTCGGGTTCGGCCTTGGCCACGATGTTGGACCCGATGACCGTATTGCCCCCTGGACGGTTATCGACGATGACCGGCTGGTTCCACTTCGCGGCGAGCTTGTCCGCCAGGAAGCGCGCCGTGTTGCTGGTGCCGCCGCCCGCCGTGAACGGCACCACGATGCGAACCATTTTGTCGGGATAAGCAGAATCGGCGGCGTTGGCGGGCGCGGCAGCCAGCGCACTAAGCATGGCAAGGGGGAGCAGTATCGCTCCTTTGATGATTTTCATGTTTGTGTCTCCAAGGAGTTGTCGGGCGCGCGGCGGCTGGCGCCTTGCTGAACCGAGCGGCGTGGAAAGGAAGCTGCATGCGGCCGCCTATCGTTGCCTCCTGCTGCGCGTGCACACGCAGGACGGCTGCATTCTAGGCAGGGGGATTACCCAAAACAATCAAATTGTTTTTGTCCACTATTATTGTTCTGGTTAAGAATCGCGTTCCTGATGACTATGCGCATAACATTCCGGCAACTGCGGGCCTTCGTCACCACGGCCCACCTCAACAGCTTCGTGGACGCTGCCCGCGCCTTGCACATCACCCAGGCGGCGCTGAGCAATTCGGTGCGAGAACTGGAGAGCGCCGTGGGCTTCCGCCTGCTCGAGCGCACCACGCGGCGCGTCCGGCTGTCGAGGGAGGGCGAGCAGCTCCTGCCGCATGCCGTGCATGCGCTGGACGCGCTCAAGCAAATCGAGCAAAGCGCCGCCCAACTGCGGGAGCGCCACCAAATCGTGAAGATCGCGACCTCGCGCCTCGTGGGCTGGTCACTGATGACGCGCATCTATCACGACTTCCATGCCGCCTATCCAGACGTTCGCTTGACGCCTGTGGACGTCAAGGTGGACGACATCCGGGCGTCGGTCGAACAAGGACAGGTCGACCTGGCGATCTCCACCCATTCTCCGGTGGCCGAGCACGTGATCGCCACGCCCCTTTTTCAAAGCCGCATCTGCGTCGTCTGCCCGCCCCGCCACCCGCTGGCCCGGCGTAAGCGCCTGCGCTGGAAAGAAATCGTCGACGAGCCGCTGATCTTCGTGGGTAATCTTCCGCTGCTGCACCTGGCCAGGCAGCTCGGCCCCGAGTTCCGGTTCAGCCAAGTCCGGCAAGTGGGCGATACCACTGCCGCCCTAAGCCTGGTCGCCGCCGGCATGGGCCTGGCGGTTTGCCCGGGCTTCGTCGAACCGGCCACGCGGGTCCATCAACTCAAAGTCGTGGAGCTCGAAGCGCCGGTCGTCAGCCGCCAATACTCGCTCTTCGTCGACTCCCGCCGGGCCGACATCGAAGGCGTCAGGCGATTCTGCGACTTTGTCCGCGAGTACTTTGCAAAAGTGGGCAAGGGCCATGTGGAGGACGCGGCAGGCGAGGTGTTCTGATCGTCCGCCCTGCCCCCACAAAGGGGTTGACATTGTTCTTGCGCATTGCCTTTACATCAGGCGATTCTTTTTCTAACCTGCTGGAATGAAGAAGAATGCCCCATCCGATTCGTTGGACGACATTGACCTGCAGCTGATGCGCCTCCTGCAGGAAGACGGCCGCCTCTCCAACGCCAAGCTCGCGCAACGCGTCGCCCTCAGCGAAACGCCCTGTTGGCATCGGCTGCGCAAGCTAGAAGCGGAAGGCTATATCCAGGGCTACCAGGCACTGCTCGACCGGCGCAAGCTCGGCCTTGGCGAACTGGCCTTCATCAGCCTGAATTTTTCCCCCCATACCGCCGAAGCTTTTGCGGCGCTCGAAAAACTGGTCGAAGCCAGCGACCAGGTCTTGACCTGCCACCGCGTCACGGGTGAAGCCGACTTCGTCATGATGGTGGTCGCAGAAGACCTCGATTCCGTGCGTGACTTCATCGACAACATGCTGCGCACGCTGCCCAACGTCGCGACGGTGCGCACCAGCCTATCCCTGCGCGAGGTGAAGTTCTCGAGCAAGCTGCCGCTGCCGGTTTAGCCATGCCGGGATGCCTTTGCGCCATCGCACATCATCCAGCCACTTCCCGGAAAAGCCGGGCAGCCTGCTCTGTCGCATAGACGACGGCGGCCGAACGATTCCAACGGGTTTGCGCGATCAAGCACAGGGTGGTGGTGATCTCGGGAGATATGATCCGCTGCCACGAGAGATCGGAGCCCTCCGCCGTTCGACGCAGATTCTTCGGGGCAATGGTATAGCCTCGGCCGCTGCGCACCAGGTCCAGGATGGACGGCAAAGAATCCACTTCCACGCGGACGTTCAAGCGCAAGCCGAGCCTGACCATTTCGCGGTCAAGGGCGGGACGAATGGAGTGATGGCTACCGGGCAGGATCAATGGCAATTCTGCCAAGCTCTTTAGCGGGACTCTATCGCGATAACGCCCGTGGGGCTTCCTGCCAATCAAGTACAACGGTTCCGTCACAATGGGTTCGACGTACAGGTTCCCCGTTGCAGGCGGATTGTGGGCGATCGCAAAATCCAGCTGCCCGATGCAGGTGCGCTCGAATAGTGCGCCCGACAAGCCTTCGATGAAACTCACGCTGGCCTTGGGGAAGCGCTCGAGGATCGCATTGCACAGCTTCGGTATGAGCAAGCGCCCGGCCGTTGGCGTCAAACCGATCACGACCCGCCCGCCCTCCTCAGCCCCCCCGTCATCCAACGCACGCAGCGAAGCATCCACGCTATGCAAGATGCCGCGTGCGTGTTCCAGGAACCGCCGGCCCGGCTCCGTCAACACGACACCTCGTCCATGCCGGTGAAAGAGCGTGGTGCGCAGCTCGACCTCAAGCGCACGAACCTGGCGGCTGAGCGTGGGCTGCGCGACGCCCAACAAATCCGAGGCATGGATGTAGCTGCCGCTATCAGCCACGGCAACGAATCGACGAATCTGTTCGATATCCATATTTTGCAATTCATTATCGAGCTATACGGATCAAGCATAGCAGCGTTGGCGATTCTAGCGTTGCTCGCGCATCGGCACTGTCTCGATAATCGCCGCCCATAACTACATCCCACTGGACTAACAGCCAAAGGAGACCCGCATGTTTTTTTCCCGGTCGGCGCTGATTCTCTGTGCCCTTGCCTGTGCAACCCCTCCCACGTTCGCCCGTACCTCTGATCCCATTACGGTGGTCGTGCCCTTTGCGCCGGGCGCGAGCGCGGACGTCACCATGCGTGCCATTGCGCAAAAGCTCACCGAACAAAGCGGACAAACAGTCATCGTCGAGAACCGCTCCGGGGGCGGCGGCATCATCGGCGCCGAAGCGGTGAAAAGCTCGGCGGGACGAGGGACGATGCTGTACCAATCGAACATTGGATCGCACGGCATCAATCCCTCGCTCTATGGCGACCGGCTGACTTATGACGCAATCAAGGACTTCAAGTCAGTCAGCCTGCTCTGGCGATTTCCCTCGGTACTGGCCGTCTCTTCCCAAAGCCAAGCCCGGGACGTCGCCTCCCTGATCAAGCTTGCGAGCGAGAAAAACCTGACCTACGGATCGGCGGGTACCGGGTCTAGCGGCCATTTGCTGGGTGCCATGCTCTCGGAAGCAACCGGCAAGCCCATGACTCACATTCCCTACCGCGGCGCAGCGCCTGCAATCGTGGACCTCGCGGCCAACCGCATCGATTTCTTTTTTGTCTCGTACTCATCCATACGCAAGCTCGTCGAGGACGGGCGCCTGCGCGTGCTCGCCGTGGCGAGCGATAAGCGCATGAAATTGCTGCCCGATATCCCTACCCTGGCAGAACGCAACGTCAATGGCGTCGTCGTGGACAGCTGGTTCGGCGTTTCTGCACCGGCGGGTACGGACGACGCAACCATCGACCGACTGCACAAGCTCTTCGCGGCCGCCGCGCGTGACCCCGAGATCGTCCGAAAACTCGAATCGGACGGGGTCGAGGCAGTCGGCAGCACCCCGTTGGAATACGACGCCGTGATCAAGACGGACATCGAGCGCCTGGGCAGTGTGGTCCGGCGGATTGGCGTTACCCCGGAATAAGAGGAACATCGACATGCGACTGCAGAACAAGGTTGCCGTGGTCTTCGGAGCCGGTCCGAACATAGGCGGCACGATCGCCCACTTTCTCGCGCGCGAAGGGGCATCGGTACTCGTGACCGACATCGTGGCTGAAGCGGCGCGGGAAACCGCCGAATTCATCCAGGGCAAGAACCTGCGGGCGGCCTGGGCGGCCTGCAATGCACGCGAAGAAGCGGACGTCGAAGCTGCCATCCGCACCGCGGTAGAAACCTTCGGTCGCGTGGATGTCATCGTCAACATGGCCGGCCGTGTTCATTGGGCCCATACGCTCGACATGCGCCTGGACGACTGGCAAGACGCCGTGGGCAGTTTCGCCACGGCCGGCCTCCTCACCACGCAATATGCGGCACGGCAAATGATTCGCCAGGGCCAGGGTGGCAGCATCATCCACCTGCTCTCTACCGCCGCACACTTCGGCGAAGCGGACGGTGCAGCCTACTGCGCTGCCAAGGCAGCCCTGCTGAACTTCGCCCGATCTGCCGCAATGGATCTGGCCCATCACCAAATCCGCGTCAATACGGTGACCCCGTGTTCGATGGAACACCAGCTCTGGACGTTGATGAAGGACGAAGTGTTCGACCCCAACTGGAAGGTTCCGGATCGCACCGGGTTCTATTCGCGCCAGGAGTACCTCGACCAGCTGCCGCTGCGTCGCTTCCCCCGAGCGTCGGATCTTGCATGGGCGACCGTGTTTCTTGCATCGGACGAATCCTCGTGCATCACGGGAATCGATATACCCGTGGACGCCGGACTGCGCCACAAGTACCCGACCTGGACACCTGGCCGCCACCATCCGCTGTCCATTCAAGACTACGTACGCAAGACCTTCATTACCCGATACGGGGAACCGAACGAACCCCTGACCGAACGCTTCGGGCAACCGCGCAATACGGAGTAACCCCCCATGACCACAGTAACGCCTATGGCGCTCGACGAACGCGCCGAACGATTCCTCGCCCTGACCAAGACCGGCCCTGACACCGACATGGGCAAACTGCTGCGCCGCTTCTGGCACCCGGTGGCACTTGCCAGCGACGTCGGCCCGGGCGAAGCCAAGACCATTACCATCCTCTCCGAAGAACTCACGCTCTATCGCAGCCAATCCGGCACCCCGCACCTGATCGGCGGACGATGCGCTCACCGCCGCACACTGCTGAGCACGGGCTGGGTCGACGGCGACACGGTGCGATGCATCTACCATGGTTGGCGTTTTGACTCGAGCGGAGCGTGCGTGGAGCGGCCCGCGGAAGTCGATACCGGCATGCCGCGCACCCGCATCGCGGGCTACCCCGTTTACGAGTACGGCGGCCTGATCTTCGCCTACATGGGAGAAGCCCCCGTACCCGAGTTCGATTTACCCAGGAAGGCGCTGACCGAGCTGGAAGGCGCCGTCCTGCGCAACGGCGTCGAGCGTTGGGACAACAACTGGTTCCAGCAGATCGAGAACTCGATGGATGCCACGCACGTCAGCTTCGTGCACCACGCGCTGAAGGTAGGGCCATTCGGTGCCGCCGTCACGAACGCAGTACCCAAGCTGGAATACCAGGAAACCCCCGCCGGCATCCGGCAGATCGGACGTCGCGCCGACAACAACGTACGGGTGAGCGACTGGACGTTCCCCAACAACAATCACATCACCGTTCCCGGCCTCAAGCCCGAGGACCCGTGGATAGACGTATTCGTCTGGATGGTGCCGAACGACGACCTAAACACCACCCGCTTCATGATCTATAGCCTGCCCCCAGGTGGCAGCGAGGAATCGCGGCAGCGGTTCGAGCAATATTTCGACACCTATGGCAAGTACGATCCCGCCGCCCATCACGACGAACTGTTTGCGATGCGCGAGTGGAACAACCCGGACGACATGTTCGTGGGACTGACCGCTGCCCAGGATTACCTCGCCATTCGCGGGCAAGGCCGCATCGTTGACCGGACCAAGGAAGTGCTGGGCCGCTCCGACCTGGGCATCGTCACGCTGCGCAAACTCTTCTGGCGCGAGCTGGACAAGCTCCGCAACGGTGAACCGACCAAGGAATGGCGCCGCCTAACAGAAGCAGAACGCCTGCCCACGCAGCCGGGCCTGGCCCAATCCGCCGCGTAACGAGCAGCTCGTATGGATATCCTACCCGCGCCCTACCATCGCGAGCCCGAACTGAATGCACTTCGCGACTCGGTCCGCAGATTCGTCGAACGCGAGCTGATCCCCCTCGAGGCCGAACTCAAGCACCACCCGCGCCTGGACAAGGTCCAAAAGGCGGCGGTGCGCGAGCGAGCACGCAAGGCCGGACTCTGGATGTTGGACATTCCAGAGTCGCTGGGCGGCCAGGGCCTTTCACTGGAAGCCATGTCGGTCTTCTGGGAAGAGGTGGCCCGCGCGGCCGTACTGACCGCGCGCGACCTCGACGTCTTCGGCCCGGTCGCAGGGCCTATCCTGTGCAACCTGCAGGGCGAGCTGCGCCAACGCTACCTCGACCCCGTCCTCGCGGGGGAGAAGCAGGCATGTTTCGCTCAAACGGAACCGGACGCCGGGTCCGACCCCGCCTCCATGCGGACCCGCGCCCGCAAGGAAGGTGACGTCTACATCCTGAGCGGCACCAAGCGCTTCATCAGCCATGCCGACCATGCAGACTTTGCCCAGGTGTTCGCGGTGACCGATCCGGAAAAGCGGGCGCGGGGAGGGATTTCCTGTTTCCTCGTAGACCTCGACAGCCCTGGGATCACGCGGAGCACCGACCACATGATCATGGGCGATGCCCTGGGCGAGATTCATTTCGACGACGTACGGGTGCCGGCGCGGAATTTGGTAGGTGCTGAGGGCGAAGGGTTCGCCTTCGCGCAGCACGCGATCAACCATGGCCGGATACGCCATGCGGCCCAGGCCTGCGGCGCGATGGAACGTTGCCTGGAGCTCACCATGGAATACGTGCGCCAGCGACGCACCTTCGGCGCGCCCATCGGAGAGCGCCAGGGGGTGCAATGGATGCTTGCCGACGGCTATCAAAATCTGCATGCGGCCCGCCTGCTGACCATGGATGCAGCGGCCAAGGCCGATGCCGGCCTCCCCGTGCAATACGAAACGCTGATGGCCAAGCTCTTTGCCGTGGAACACGCCTTCAAGGTGGTCGACGACTGCCTGCAATTGCACGGCGCTACCGGGCTTTCCATTGAGTCGCCCATTCATCGGTTTTGGCTCGAGATACGAAGCTTCCGCATTACCGAAGGGGCAACCGAGGTCCTCAAGACCACGCTGGCCCGCCGAATCCAAGCGTCCCTTCCATGAATCCGAGTACATCCGCTTCTCGCAGCCCGCTGCTCGCAGGGGTCACCGTCCTGGAGCTCGGCACCATGGTGACGGCGCCGCTCGCCGGGCGCATGCTCGCCGACCTGGGCGCGCGCGTCATCAAGGTCGAAAACCCCGCGCAAGGTGACCCTTTCCGCCGCCATGCGACCGGCCACGACAGCCCCCAGTTCTGCGCATACAACCACGGAAAGGAGAGCGTGGCGCTGAACCTGCGCGAAACCGCCGGTCGCGCGGCACTGCTGCGCATACTGGAATCGGCCGACGTGCTCATCGACAACTTCCGCCCGGGCGTACTGGCACGGCTCGGCCTGGACGACGCCACGCTCTGCGCCGTCAATCCGCGCCTGGTCCGTTGCTCCATCACTGGCTTCGGCCGCGACGGCCCTTATGCGCAGCGCCCCGCCTACGATTCCGTCGCATTGGCCCTGTCGGGCGTGGCTGCCTTGACCGTGGATCCGGCGAATCCATTCTTCAGCGGCCCCACGATCGCCGACAACGTGACCGGCATGTATGCCTGCTATGGCGTTCTGGGCGCGCTCTACCGACGCAGCCAGACGGGGGAAGGCGCCCGCATCGAGATCAACATGCTCGACGCCTCCGTCGCCTTTATTCCGGATTGCATCGCCATTGCCGGGCATCTTCCGGGGCGGATCACGCCCCATACGCGCGTCGCCATCTCGCAAGCATACGCCGTGCGCTGTGCCGACGAGCAGCTCCTTGCCCTACATCTTTCCTCCAGCCAGGATAACTGGCTCAAGCTGCTGGAGGTGCTCGATCGTCAGGAATGGCAGCAAGATCCGCGCTTCGCCAGCCCGGCGAGCCGGGCATCTCATTTCTATGTGCTCAACGAAATGCTGGGAGAAGCGTTCCGCGCCCGGCCGCTATCTCATTGGCTGAGCGTACTGGAAGCGGCAGACCTCCCTCACGCGCCGATCCGCAACGTCGCGGAGATTGCCGACGACCCTCAACTGCAGCACCTGGGAACGCTCGAAGACATCACGAGCACCAGCGGTACCTCATATACCGCCGTGCGGACTCCCGTCCTGGTCGACGGAGTACGTCCGCCGATCGGCTCCGCGCCACCCACGCTCGGACAACACACCGAAGCGGTGCTCGCGGAATTCAGTGCGCAGGCACCTGGAGGTGAATGAGATGACGGCTCCCAACGATGCACCCTCCCTGAAAGATTCGATACCGCCGCGCTGGCGCGATGCGAACGTGCTTCCCCTATGGTTGAGCCGCACTGCCCATAAGCCACCGCCGCCGCCCCCTTTGCCCAGCCATTGGGCCTGGGAGCGCCTGCGCGGGCTCATCGTAGACGTGCAGCACGAAGTCGACACGGACATGGTGGAACGGCGCGTCCTGCAATTGCTCGCTGCCGACCTGCCGGACTGGAGCCGGGAGGCAACGTGCGGCCAAGTGCTGGGAGCCATCCAGTGCCTGATGCCCGGCGAGCGAGCCCGGCCACACCGGCACACCATGCAGGCGCTGCGCTTCATGCTCGAGGGTTCGGGGGCCGTGACCATCGTCAACGGCAAAGAATGTCCCATGGAATTCGGCGACCTCATCCTCACGCCGTCCATGGCCTGGCACGAGCACTATCACGGCGGCACCGAGCCCGCCTTGTGGCTGGACGTACTCGACGTCCCGCTGCATATCGCGTTGCGGACCATCAAGTTCGAGGCAGGCCCACCCTACGGCCTCCCCTCCCACATTCCGGACGTGGCCTACGCGCCGGGCATGGTTCCGGTCACCGATTCGCCTGAAAAGGCATCGACGCAATACCGTTATCCGTACGCCTGGGCATCGGCAGCCCTGCCTCATTGCCCGGTCAATGCCGTCGGCTTGCGCGAGCTGCGATACGTGACCCCGGAAACCGGTGACGACGCCTTGCATACACTGTCGTGCTCGCTCCAGCAGCTCGAGCAGGATACCGCCGTCGCGAAACACTGCCTGTACGAGGATAGGCTGTGCTGCGTGGTGGAAGGCGAGGGGTATAGCGAAATTGGCGACATGCGAATCGACTGGCGCAGCAAAGACGTATTCACCATCCCGCGAGGGCAGTGGGCCCGCCACGTTTCGCTCAGCAAGCGGTCCCGGCTGTTCGTCGTCAGCAATGCCCCATTGATGCGGTGGCTGGGGTGCTACGAAGCGAAGATCGAACCTACTTGCTAGACCGAGGAGCCCAATGAAACTGGGATGGATTCATGGCGGCACACTCGCCGCCAGCCTGGACGGCGACACATGGCGCGACGTCACCGCGATCCTCGCGGAACTTCCGGCGCCGAGCATCGATGATGGCCACGTGGATTGGCTGATTTCTCACCTGCCGCGCGTTCGGGAGGCGGTGGCCAGGGCCATCGACGGCGCGCCCAAGCTAACCGTGAACGACGCCACTGCGTGGCTGAGCCCCGTGCGGCGCCCGGGAAAAATCGTGGGCATTCCTGTCAACTACCAGGACCACGTCGATGAAGTCGAGCAGGCCCGCCAAACCTTCACCAACCGCTACACCGGATCGATCCGGCAGCAAGGATTTTTCTTGAAGGCATCCAGTTCCCTCGTTGGCCCATCCGAGGGAATTGCAATCCGGTTTCCCGAGCGGGAGACGCATCACGAACTCGAACTTGCCGTCGTCATTGGGCAACGTGCCGATCGCGTCCGGCCCGAAGACGCTGCCGGATACATCGCTGGCTACTGCATCGGCCTCGATATGGTCGTACGCGGCCCTGAAGACCGTTCGATGCGCAAATCGCTCGACAGTTACTCCGTGCTGGGCCCCTGGCTGACGACTGCCGACCAGATTGCGGATCCCGGGTCGCTTTTCATGTGGCTGGACGTCAACGGCTCGCGGCGGCAATCGTGTTACCCGCGGGACATGATCATGGGGATTGCGGAACAAATCGCCTGGATCAGCGAATCCTGCACCCTGTGGCCGGGAGACGTGATCATGACAGGTACATCGTCGGGCGTCAGCCGCGTGGTTCCGGGAGATCGCATCCTTTGCTCCATTGAAGGATTGGGATCGATGCAGGTGGACGTGCGAGCGGCTTGATGCCCTTGCTCGTGGCCGGCGCCGCCCGCCGCTACACCACCAGTCGCCCGCCCGAATCGATCTGGATCAGTTCTCCCGTCAGTGCCGCGGGTCCGTGCGCGAGCCACCATACCGCTTCGGCGATGTCCTCCGGTGTCTGCACGGATTTCAACGGATTCTTCGCGATGAGGGCGGCACGCAGCGCATCGTAGCGCTCCTGGCCCACGCCTTTGATCATCCAATCGCCTTCGATGAAGCCCGGCAACAAGGCGTTGACCCGCACCTCCGGTGCCAGGACGCGCGCGAGGGAGAAGGTCATGGCGTTGAGCGCGCTCTTGGAAGCGGCATACGCCATGCTCGAGCCCGTCCCCCGCAAGCCACCGACCGATGAAATGTTGATGACTGATGCGCCTCCCGTACCGCGCAGCAAGGTGGCAACCGCGCGGGTGACGACATACACGCCCGAGACGTTCACGGCGAAGACGCGCTGGAAGTCTTCGAAGGAGAGGCCGTCGAGGTTCTTGTGATCATTGAACGTGGTCACGGCCGCGTTGTTGACGAGGAGATCCAGCCGGCCCCACCGCTGCTCGATCTCGGCCGCCATGGCGCGACAAGCCTCATCGCTGGTGACATCGGCCTTGGCTACGAGGACGTCGGCCGCGCCCAGCTTGCGGCACTCCTCGGCGACCTCTTCGGCCGCCGCCGTGTCGCGCGAATAGTGGACGACGACGCGCCACCCCTGCTTGGCAAAATACTTGATCGTGGCCGAACCGGCCGCGTTTCTGCCGGTCGAGCCGGTCACCAGGCAAACCTTTTCCATTTCGTCCCCTCGTTCATTTCTTCCAATACGGTTCGCGCAGCTCCCGCTTGAGCAGCTTGCCCAGCGCCGATCGCGGCAGCTCGTCCCGGAACTCTACCGCGGAGAGCCGCTGCGTGCGGCCGACCCGGGCATTGACCCATTCCCGCAACGTCTCGGCATCGACCGTGCCGCCGGGCTTGCGCACCACCAGCGCCAAGGGTGTCTCGCCCCACTGTTCGCTGGGAATGCCGATCACGGCGACGTCTGCCACGTCCGGGTGAGACGCCGTCACGGACTCGAGGTCGGTGGCATAGATGTTGAAGCCGCCCGAGATGATGAGGTCTTTCTTGCGGTCGAGCAGGACCAGGAAGCCGTCCTCATCGAAACGGCCGATGTCGCCGCTACGATGAAAGGCCACGCCCGTCTCGTCGCGCCAATAGAAGGCCTCCGTGGCTTCGGGCTGCTTGTAGTAGCCAGCCATCATGTAGGGCGACCAGCCGACGATTTCGCCAACCTCGCCCTGTGGCAAGACGCGGCCATCCTCGTCGATGATGCGCATGTCATGGTCGGCGGCGGGCTTGCCCACGGTGCCGAGCTTGTGCGGATACTCATGGGCATCGAGTACGCAGCTGCATCCGCCCTCCGTCATGCCATAGATCTCGCGCAGGCCACCGGGCCATTGCTCGAGGATAAGCGCCTTGAGGCGCGCATCGAGCGGCGCGCCCGTGCACTGCTTGAGGACGAACGACGATAGATCGGTCCGCCCGAAGTTCTCGTGCGCGAGCAGGCGTTGGTACTGTACCGGCACCAGCATCGTATGCGTGACCTTATGCTCGGCGCACAGGTCCAGGTAGCCCCCGGCGTCGAATTTACGCATCAATAAGGTCAGGCCGCCGGCCGCAACCGTAGCCAGCATCGGCTGCAAGGTCGTATTCGAATAAAGCGGCGTGGACAAGAGCATGACGCTGCCCGGCCCCAAGCCGAAATTGCGCCGCATCGCCTGGCGCGCCCGCATGCCGTGGTGGTGGAGGATTCCCTTGGGATGGCCGGTGGTTCCCGAGCTGTAGATGATGTTGAAGGGTTGGTCCGCACCGTACTCGATAGTGCCGACGGGCAGGCTTCTTGCCAGCCAAGCCTCCCATTCGGCCCAGCCCGGGGTGGCGCCATCGAGCGCGACCAGGCGGCCGGCGAACGCGTCGCGCAGCGCCGGTTCCACGGTCCGCAGCAGCTCGCATCCGGCCGCATCCGCCACCAGCAACCGTGCGTCGGAATCGCGCAGCATGCCGAGCAGCGCCTCGGCCGTCGCCGAGGTCGCCAGAGGGACGATGCAGCATCCCGCGCGCACCGCGCCGAAGAATGTCTCGATTGCCCGCAAGCAAGGCGCAGAAAGCAGCGCTACCTTGTCCCCGGCAACCAGGCCCGAAGCCAGGCACGCACCGGCCACGCGGTCCATTTGGCGGACGAGATCGGCCCAACCCAGCTCCTCCGCCCCGCATCGGAAAGCCGGTGCCTGCGGGCGCTCCTTGGCGTGACGTGCGATCAACGCCGGAAAATCGACGAAGGGCTGCTGCCCGAGTCTTGCTCGAATGTCGTGGACGGTCTCCGCCATGGCCGCCTCATTCGTCATAGATCAGCACCAAGAACTCCGCGACCACGGCCGGACGCGCCTCGCCCTCGATTTCTATCGTGCATTCCGAGGTCACGCGCGTCGCGCCTTCCTGGCCTCCGCCTTCGCCACGCTCCACCGCCTTGATCCGCTGGCGCAGCCGGACGCGATCACCGACCTGCACTGGGTTGATGAAGCGGACCCGGTTGGTGCCGTAGTTGAGCCCGCGGCCACGATGCTTGATGGTGTAGATGGAGCGCGCAAGATAAGGAATCAGGGACAGCGTCATGAAACCGTGCGCGATCGTCTTGCCGCCAGGCATCTCCCGGCGAGCGCGTTCCACGTCTACGTGAATCCAATGGTCGTCCCCGGTAAGCCGGGCGAAATCGTCGATGCGGGATTGATCGATGGCCAGCCATTCGCTGACACCGATCTCTTTGCCTACCCAGGCCTGCAGGTCGGCAGGGCGGTCCAGGACTACCATGTCACCTCCTATTCTGTATTCTGTTTGCATCGCCGCCCGCGGCCGAACCGGGCCACGCCGGAAGCCGGGCGGCAGCGCTCATCGGGCGGGCACGCGCCCCAGCGAGATCATCGACATGACGACGTCGCCATGCTGATTGCGCACCTGGACCCGCGTGCGTATCGTGCCGACGTCGGGCCGGCTCTTGGAACGGATCGTCTCGATGATTTCCCGCTCCACCACCAGCGTATCGCCGGCACGGACCGGCTTGAGCCAGCGCAACTCGTCCACGCCCATGCCTATCATCGGCGTCTTGCCGTAACCGCCTGCCCGGAGAAACGCACGCATCGCCAGCGCGGCGATCTGCCAGCCGCTGGCTATCAGCCCCCCGAACGGTCCGGCCTGCGCGGCAGCGGGATCGGTATGCATGGGCTGCGGATCGTTCTCCCGCGCGAACGCCATGATTTCCTCGGCGGTGATCGTGAACGGTTCACTCGTCCACCGCTCGCCCACCCGGAAGTCCTCGAAACGGCGGCCTTGTTCCACGCTGGCGCTCATCGGCTCGCTACCCTCCGGTACTGGCAAGGCGCCTGCCGCGGGCAAGCGGCGCGGCGCAGTGGTATCCCGTACTCCATGAATCGTCTCCTCGATGTGTCGGTCGCGGCCAGCGGGAACGCACGGCCCCACGCGCGACCCTTCCTCCCCGGTCGTGTGCCGGGCCCCAACGAAGAAGCGAGCATGCTCCGGCCGCCGAGGCCCGCTCAAGTCATTTTTGGATAGTTTTCGGAGAGCGAAAACCTCTGGGCGACACCCGCGTGCCGGCACGCCCAGAGGCCAGTCGGGGCGAAAAGCCGCTCGAGGCCTATTACCGGGAAACCCCGATCATCTTCAGCGTCGCCTGCGTGAGCGGGCTGTCGGCCTTGGCCAATTCGCAAAGCAGGTTGAAGTGATTGCAGTGCGGGGCATCGACCCGCCGGACGTCCAGGCCCGCCTCGCGGCACGCGGCCTCGTAGGCGGCGGTCTGGTTCTTGAACCCTTGCGTCTCCAGGCCCCCGACCGAGACGATCATGGGCAGCCCGGGCCGCGGCAGGTGAAAGAGCGGGCTCAGCCGCTCGGCCTGGTCGGGATACAGCCGGAGCCACTCGTTGACGTTGATGTCGCATAGGGGCCGTATGTCGTACAGGCCGCTCAAGGCCACCACGCCCTTGATGACGTCATCCGGCACGCGGTACCTGTCTTGCCACCCGGCAGCGGCCAGCATCCCCGCCAAGTGGCCGCCCGCCGAGCTCCCACCCACGTAAATGCGGTTCCGGTCAAGGCCGTACTGTTCGGCATGATGGTAGATCCAGGCGATGGCAGACCGGACCTCGCGCACCGTTTCGCCCAAGGTGCCCTCGGGCAACAGGGTGTATTCCACCGGCACCACCGCCACGCCCGCGGCGTTGAACACCGGCGCCATGATCGGGGCGTCTTCCTTGGTCTGCGAACGCCAATAACCCCCGTGGATGAAAACGAAGACCGGCGCCGGCCGGCAATCGGCCCGCGGCAGGAAAATGTCTAGCCGCTCGGCCGCGCCCATGCCGTAGTAGAGATCGAGCACAGCAGCGCAGCGACTGCGGGCCACCGCGGCCAGTTCGGCATACTCGCGCACACAGGCGTCGAAATCGGGTACGGAGGCGCGCGCGTTGTATTGGACCGCGCGCTCGGCAAGATCGGAAAACAGCAGGTCAGGCATCCTGGGGTTCATGCGAGGGCTCGTCATTGAAAGAAGCGAAGCGTTCGATCAGCGCTACCGTAGTCCGATAGTGTTCCGCCAGCAAACGCACTGCTCGCTCGCTGTCGCGAGCGAGCGCCGCGTCCATCAACTCTTGGTGCTCACGGCCCACGTCGCGATCGATGTCGCCCCATCCGGAGCGGCCACGCAGCGTGGGGCGGCGATACCGCTCGGTCTGCGTATACATTTGCATCGACAGCTCCGTCAGCCAGCGCGACCCACATGCCCCGATCAGGGCCTGATGGAAGTCGAGGTGACGCTGCTCTAGGAGCTCGCTCGCCTCGGCGTCCGGCTCGGGCATGCCCTGCACGCGCTTGGCCGCCAGGTTCAACGCGTGATAAGCAGCCACCAACCGGGTCTCCCAGGCATCGTCGCCGTTCTTGAGCGAACGGCGCATGGCCTCGCAATCGATGAGGATGCGGGTCTCGGCGGCATCCCACATCTCTTCGCGCGAGAACGGCGCGACCCGGAAGCCGCGCGAGGCGGTAGAGACCACCATGCGTTCGCTCTGCAAGCGGTTCAGGGCCTCGCGTATGGGCGAAAAACTAATGCCGTAGCGCTGTTTGAGGAATTCCAGGCGCAACGACTGTCCTGGCTCGATTTCTCCGGAGATCAAATCGCGCCGAAGCGCGCGATAGACCTGTTCGGCCAAGGTGATCTCCTCGACCCCGCCGCCGAGGGCATCGTAAGACCGTTCGGGGCTCTGCCGGGTGGCCTTGACTCTTGGTTTCAAGCATCGTCTCCTGGGCAAGCTCCGCCCCTTGGGGAGCGGTGAATCAATACTTCCCAGATAATAATTCGCCGCAACCCGGAACGTTGGTGGACAGGCCCAGTTTTCGCATCATTTGCCAGGAAGTCGCCACCGCGGCGGAAACCGTGGGAATGCCCGATTCATCCTGTACTGCCTGGATGGACGGCAGGGATTGCATCTGGACGCAGGCCGACAGCACCAGGGCGTCAATGTTGCCGCGATCGAGGCGCTTGTAGATCTCGAGCAGGCGCGCCGGGTCTTGCGCCGCCACCTGCAGGTTATCCGGGATCTCGAGCGCGACGTAGTCCTTGACTTCGATGCCTTCGTTTTCGATGTATTCCACGACGAGGCGCGTCAGCGGCTTCATGTATGGGCAGACCACCGACACCCGCTTGGCGCCCAAGGCATGCAACCCCTCGACCAGGGCGCCTGCGCTGGTGACCACGGGCGCAGGGGCACCGTTCTCGGCGGTGCGCTGGTGCAGGCGCGCCTCGGACACGCGGTGATAGCCCTTGCCCATGCTCATGATGGCCACCAGGCAGGCGTAACCCAGCACATCCACGCGCGCATCGGACAGCTCGATCGCACAGCGGTCGCTGTCGCGATCCATGGCTTCGAGTTCCTCCTTGACCACTTTCTTCATGCGCATGCGGCTGGAGTGGAAGGTGAAGCGCTCGGGTGCCACGGCCTCGCGCATGCGGAACATGGCCGGAATCTCGGTTTCCATCGTCGTATTGGACGACGGAACGATCTGGCCAATCTTGATGGGCGCGCCGGGGGCGCGGCTTGGCACGGGAATCATGGATTCATACCTCGGTAGATGTCGGATGAGGCACCGCGGGCGCCTCCGGGAACTCATCGCGCGACGCGTCGTCGTCCAAGAATTGCGCCGGCTGCTGCGAGCGGCGATTCACGCGCAGGTCAAACACATCGAAGCGGTTGTAGTGGCCAATGATGTCGTGCATCTGGCGGGGCTGGATGCAGCGGGCAAGATCGATATCGGCATAGACGATGCCCTCGCGGTCAATCAGCGGCTCGCCGATCACGCGCCCGTCCGGGCCGAGCACGCCTGAGAACGCGCTATTGGAACGACGCAGCAAATCGCGGGTGTGAGGATGGGTAGCCGCCATTGCCTCGACGATTTCCTCGGAAATGGTCGAGCACGACACGATGGTGAAGACCTTGCCTTCGAAGCTGTGGGCCGCGGCGCGCACCTTGATGGCTTCGGCCATGTCGTAGTCGGCGGGGGCAACCGGCAGGGAGATGTAACTCGCAACGTGCACCAGCTCGCCCTGGGCGAGGAGCGCGAAACGCGCGAGGGTATTGGTGTTCTCGCCGCATGCGAGCGCCCCCAGCTTGCCAATGGCGGTATCGTGCACGCGCAGCGACGATCCGTCGCCATTTGCCCACGTCAACTTTTCGGCCCAGGTGGGAACCAGCTTGCGGTGGCGGCCCAGCAATTTGCCGTCGGGGCCTATCGTCACCAGCGTGTTGTAGATCGTGGCGACCCCGTGTGTTGCGCGCTCGTTCACGCCGATCACCACGTGCACCCCGCATGCCTGGGCGGCGGCGGCGATGCGGCGGATCTCCGGGCCGGGAACCTCGATTGCGCAGCGGCACAGTTTCTCGAACCATGGGCTGCCCTCGATAGGCGTCATGATCCAGTTCCAGTACGGATAACCCGCCACGAATACTTCAGGGAAAGCGACGAGCGAGGCGCCGTTGCCTGCCGCCTCCTCGATAAGCGCGCAGACTTTCTCGACGGTGGCGTCGGTGTCCAGGTAAACCGGGGCGGCCTGCACCGCGGCGGCCTTGAAGCGGGGGAGCGTCAGCATGTTCAGTCCTTGTGAAATCAAAGGCCGAGATAGCGTTGAGCCAGTTCGGGCTGGGCAGACAGTTCGCCGGGGCTGCCGGCCCACACTACCTTGCCTTTCTCGACGATGTGATGCCGGTCTACCAGATCCTGCATCTCGGCCAGGTTTTTGTCGATCACGACAATGGTGAGACCTTCTCGCTTGAGCACAGCCAAGCAGCGCCAGATCTCTTGCCGGATAATGGGCGCCAGGCCCTCGGTGGCCTCATCGAGCACGAGCAAGAGCGGATTAGTCATCAGCGCCCGGCCTATGGCCAGCATTTGCTGCTCGCCGCCCGACAACGTGCGCGACGACTGCCGCCGCCGCTCGCCCAACCGCGGGAAAAGCTGGTAAATGCGCGGAAGATCCCATTCGACCTTGCCTCGTCCGGCGCGGCGCGTAGCCACCAGGTTTTCTTCGACTGTCAGCGACCCGAACACGCGCCTCCCCTCCGGCACCAGACCGACCCCCAGCCGCGCCACGGCATGGGGTGGCCGGTTGACCACCGGCTGCCCGTCGATCACGATGTTGCCGGCACGCACCGGTAGCATGCCCATCAGCGTGCGAACGGTGGTGGTCTTGCCCATGCCGTTGCGGCCAATGAGCGACACGACTTCTCCTCGGGCCGCCTCGAACGACATGCCGAACAGCACCTCGCTCGACCCGTATCCCGCCCGCACGTCTTCCGCGCTCAACATACTGTGTCCCCCAGATAAGCGCTGCGCACTTCTGGATGCCTGCGCACTTCCTCGCACGTCCCCGTGAAAATGAGCTTGCCGTAGACCAGCACGCTAATCCGGTCCGCCAGCGCAAATACGGCGTCCATATCGTGCTCCACGAGCAAGATCCCGTAACGTTCACGCATGCTCGCCAGGAGGCGTGTCATCCGCGCCGACTCCTCGGGCCCCATTCCTGCCATGGGTTCGTCCAGCAACAGCAGGCGTGGCTCGCGCGCGAGCGCAACGGCCAGCTCCAGCTGCCGCCGCTCTCCATGCGCCAAGTCGGCTACGGGAACGTCTGCGCGATGTGCCAACCCGACCTCGTCCAGCCAGCCGAGCGCGCGCTCGATCAGCCCCGCATCGCGCCGAGGGTCGGACCAGACGGAAAAAATCGTGCGCGGCCCGACCGTGAGGGACAGCATCACGTTCTCGAGTGCGGTGTATTCCTGGCAAAGTTGTGTGATCTGGAACGAGCGGCCGAGCCCTAGCCTGGCGCGCTCGTACGGCTGCATTGCGGTCACGCTGCGTCCGGCGAGGCGAATCTCCCCGGCATCAGGACGGATCTCTCCGCAAATTTGCGCAATCAACGTCGATTTGCCGGCTCCGTTGGGCCCGATCAGGGCATGGATCTCGCCTGCGCGGACATCCAGGTGTACGTCCTGGGTAGCGGCCACTGCGCCGAACGATTTACGCAACCCTCGCACGTCGAGCAGGATTTCGCCCGCGCTATTGTCTTGCTTGCCCATTGCGCTTTCTCAGCCATTGACCAAACAGGCCGTTCCTGCCGGCGAGCACCACCAGCACCAGGACCGGCCCCATAATGAACATCCAGTGTTCGGTCCAGGCCGACAGCGCCTGCTCTAGACCGAGGAATACCGCTGCGCCGGCGATGGGCCCAAGCAGCGTGCCCACTCCTCCAAGGATGACGATGGCCATTAACTCGCCCGATTTGGTCCACGATGCCATGTCGGGAGTGACCAGTTCGGCGTAATTGGCCCACAAAATGCCAGCCATGCCAGTACCCACGGCTGAGATCACAAACGCGGTGAGCCGATAGGGAATGGGGGCGGCCCCGAGGTTTACCGCGCGGCGCTCGCTTTGGCGCAAGGCCTGGAGCACCATGCCGAAACGCGAGTCGACCAGCCTGATGCAAAAGAACGTCCATGCTGCCAACAGCACGAGGCATAGGTAATAAAAACTGACCGGCTCATTCAGGTCTATGCCGGGCAGCTCGCTTCGCCGAGACAGCATCAGGCCATCGTCCCCGCCATATACCTGCAACGAGACAAGTATGAAGTACACCATCTGGCTAAAAGCCAAGGTGATCATGATGAACTGCACGCCGCTGGTGCGAAGAGCCAGGTATCCCACGACCACCCCCAGCAAGGCGCAGCACGCCAGCGCAAGCGGCCACAGCACCAAGGCCGAGGTTGTGCCCGGCCAGCCGAACAGCGGACCCGCCTCCACCGCGTGGAAAGTGACAATGGCTACCACGTAGCCGCCCAGGCCAAAGAACATGGCATGCCCGAAACTGACCAAGGCGCCATAGCCCAGCACCAAATCCAGGCTCACTGCTGCCAGGCCGTATATGACGAACCGGGTCATGGCGCTGACTAGGTAAGGCGTGTCCGTGACATGGGAGGCCACCGGCACCAAGGCCAGGAGGAACAAGCCCATCCAGCCGAACAGCGTACGGCGGCTCCACTGCGTGAACACCCTCTCCAAACCGGGTCCGGAACCGCCCGAGTCCGGCGTTGCGATATCGATCGTTCGATTCATCCCAAGAGCCCCCTCGGCCGAAAAATCAGGACCATCGCCATCAGCACATAGACGCTGGCAGACACCAATCCTGCCGCCAGCATGTCGGCAACTTCCGGCGGCAGCATGGCTTGCAGGATTTGCGGAAAATAAGCTCGTCCCAGGCTGTCTACCATCCCCACCAGCAGCGCGCCCGCCAGCGCACCACGCACTGAACCGACGCCACCGATCACGATCACCACGAAGGTCGTGATCAGCACGCGCTCGCCCATGCCTATCTCCACCGCCAGGAGCGGCGCTGCCATGACGCCCGCCAGGCCGCAAAGCAGCGCCCCGAGGCTGAACACCACGGTGTAAAGCCGCTGGATGTCGACGCCGAGTGCAGCCACCATCTCGCGATCGTCCGCTCCCGCGCGCACCAGCATGCCGACCCGGGTCCGATTGATGAGAAACCACAGCCCGAGCGCCACGAGCGCGCCAACCGCGATGAATGCCAGGCGCATGATCGGATACTCGAATCCTGGCCCGAGCGTCACGGTTCCTTGGAGAAAGGCAGGGATCTCCACCATCGGGGGCTGCCGCCCGAACACCATGCTGACCGCTTCGTTGGTGAACAGAATGAGGCCGAACGTCGCGAGCACCTGGTATAGGTGATCTCGCTGGTAGAGACGCCGGATCACGGCGAATTCGACCAACAGTCCGTAGAGCGCCGCGCCGGCCAACGCAGCCGCAGCGGCGGCCCCGAACGAGTTGGTCTGGCCGAGCGCGAAAGCGCCGCAGTAGGCCCCCACCATGTAGAACGACCCATGCGTGAGGTTGATGACCCCCATGATGCCAAAGATGAGGGTCAGCCCCGACGCCAGCATGAAAAGCATGGCGCCGTACTGCAGGCCGTTAAGCAGCTGTTCGATGAGCAGCGCCATGATCAGAGCTTGCACTGATCGGCGTAAGCGTCTTTGTCGTCGCTCACCACCTTGCGGACGACCTTGGGCACGAACTCATTGCCGCTGCGCTCGACCCGCATGAGGTAGTAGTCCTGGATCGGATGTTGGTTGTGGTTGAAGCGGAACTTGCCTCGCAGCGTCGGGAACTCCGCCTTGAGCATCGCAGCGCGGAATGCTTCCCCCTGGGACAGGTCACCGCCGACTGCCTTCAATGCCGAAGCAATCAGCAAGGCTGTGTCGTACGCCTGCATCGCATAGTCGGTGGGCTTGCGGCCGAAGGTCTCGGTAAACGCTTTTACGAAGGCGCGGCTCTGCAGATTGTCCATTTCGGTCGACCACATGCCCACGATGTAAAAGCCTTCAGCGGAGGGGCCGGTTGCCGCCAGCATGCGTCCATCCATGGAGAAGGCAGGCATCAGCATCGGAACGACCTTGTTCAGCCCCGAGTTGGCGTACTGCTTCGCGAAATTGATGCCCGAACCGCCCGGGTGGAACTGGTAGACGGCATCCGGCGCGAGTGAGCGGACGCGTGCCATCTCCACCGAGAAATCCGATTGGTCGAGCTTGGTATAGATTTCGGCGATGACTTCGCCCTTGTAGGTGCGCTTGAATCCGGCCATGGCATCGCGCCCCGCCTGGTAATTGGGCGCCAGCAGGACGACGCGCTTGTACCCGAGCTCGTTCGCGGCATGGCCGCCGGCGGAGTGATATGCATCGTTCTGGTAAGACGCGACGAAGTAATTCTTGTCGCATTTTTCCCCGGCAAACGTAGACGGCCCGGGATTCAAGCTCACGTAGAAAGCGCCTTCGCGCAACACGCCCGGCGCCACGGCGGCCAGCACGTTCGAGAAGTTCACGCCCGTAAAGAGCTTGATTCCCGATTGCAACATGCGGTCCGCGGCCTGCTTCGCATTGGCAGGCTTGAGAGCGTCGTCCTCGATCACCAGCTCCACGGGCACGCCGCCCAACTTACCGCCGCCTTGCCTGATCGCGAGGCTAAAGCCGTCGCGTTCGTCCTCCCCGATATAGCCTGCTGGCGTAGAGAGGGTCGTGATGAATCCTATCTTGACCGGCGCTTGAGCCTGAGCGACGCCGGTACCTGCAACGAGAAGCGCGCAGAGCACGCCCCGGATCCTAGTCGAGATCATATGGTCGTTCCCCAAGGATGTACCGCAACTACTGGAAAGCCCGCAACGAGGCGGAATCGAGCCGACATGCAGTACGCGCCGGCCCGGCGTGAAAGCCCGGCTAGACGGCTACCACCGGATGACGCAGGGTGCCGATCTTCTCCACCGTGGCCTCGACTACGTCGCCCGGCCACAGCCACTCTTGCGGGTTGCGGCCGGCGCCCACTCCCTCGGGCGTACCCGTCGCAATGATGTCGCCGGCTTCGAGTGTCATCGCCGCGCTGATATCCGCGATGAGATGCGGCACCTTGAACAGCATGTGGCGAGTGTTCGAGCTCTGCTTGGTCACGCCATTGACCGTGAGCGAGAGGTCGAGGACGTGCGGATCGGGAATTTCGTCGGCTGTGACGATGCAGGGGCCGAATGGTCCGTAGGTGTCCTGCCCTTTCGAATAGATCCACTGCCCGGCGCGTCGGCAGTCGCGCGCACTGATGTCAATCATGACGCTATAGCCAAAGACGTAATTGAGTGCGTCCGCCTCAGCCACGCGCTGCGCGCGCCGGCCCATGATCACGGCGAGCTCGACCTCCCAATCCAATTGCTGGGTGATCTTGGCGTTGTGCTCGATGGCCTCGCCCGGCCCGATCACGCTGGTGGGCGGCTTGGAAAAAATGACCGGCTTGGTGGGAAGATCTTTTGAGGTGTCGAGCGAACGGCTGGACTCTTCCACGTGCTCGACGTAATTGAGGCCGATGCCGAATATGTTCTTGCGGGGACGCGGAATCGGCGCCAGCAGGCGAACGTTTTCGAGCGGGATCGAGGTCCCGACCGGCCACTTGCCCTCGTACGACTTCAACAGCCCGGTGGCCGCATTCACCGCATCGGGCCCGAGATCGATGAAGGCCAGCATGTCGCCAGGCAGCGGCACGCCGGCTGCCGAACCCAAGCGTTCCAGGTCGATCACGCGATCGCCCACCACGGCACCTAATTTGGCTGCTTCGGCAACGGCGGTGCGATAAGTCACAAGACGCATTTTTTCTACTCCGTAGGTCGCACGAGGCGACAAGAATCCCTGCGGACCGAAGCCCGCGATATACGACAAGCGGTTGAAAGAAAGCGGGCCGCGCCCGCGAGGAAAGACTAGGCGACTATCGGTTGATGGCCGTCGTTGTCGACCAGGGCCTCTTCCCAATAAAGCCGGAGCGCGTGCATGACCGGCAAATCGTTGAAACAGAACAGGCACGCATCCTCGCTTTCGGACGCATTGGCATGCTCATGGAAGGCCCAGGAGGGCACGCAGAAGATGTCCCGCTCTTCCCAGTCGAAGCGCCGCCCGTTGATGACGGAGTACCCCTTGCCCTTGGCAACCTGGTAGATGAAGCTGCCGGTATGGCGATGAGCCTTGGTTTTCTCGCCCGGCCGCAACATTTGCATGCTGGCGCCGATGGTGGACATGACCGGTCCGCCCGTGGCGGGATTCACGTAGTTCATGATCACCCCGTCGTACGGGCTGCCTGCCGTGGTGGCCGCGTAGCGGCGCAAGGCCTCGTAGGTAGGCTCCCACTCGTACTTGAACAGCGGCGAATACGGCTTGCTCCAGCTGTCGCCATAGGGACGGAGCCCGGCACCGCCCCACGACGCCGTGGAATCGTTCACCGGGAAAGTCACGGCCTGGTGCAGATCGGGATGGACGGCGTAAAAGCCCGCCTCCAGGGCATTGACGAGGGGAATGTCCAGGCCGTCTTGCCAGATGCAGGGCGTACCGTCTTCGCTGACCCCGTGTTCATGCCAGGTGCCGTTAGGCGTCAATACGAAATCGTTGGCGCCCAGGGTCATCTTGTGGCCATCGACGATGGTGTAGGCGCCGCGGCCTTCCATGATGAACCGCAGGGCACTGGAGGAATGGCGATGCGCCGTCGCGACCTCCCCGGGATGCATGACCTGCAGGCCAGAATAGAGCCAGCCGACCGCCGCCGACACTTCGCGGCGTCCCGGATTATTCAAGTAGATCACGCGCCGCCCGGCCTGCTCGGGCTTGACGAGGTCCACCGAACGCAGGACGTGCTCCCTCAGGTCTTTATATCGCCAGAGCACCGGCACCGAATCCGATTGCGGCTGCCACGGCTCGATTTTGTTCGCGACCGTCCAAAGCGCGCCGGTTTCGAACTTGGCCAGTTCCTCGTAGTACGACACCAGCTCCGGCGTGTCGCTCACATTCGCTCGGCCGAGCACCTCTTCTCGATAGGCATCGTAGCGGGCCATGCTCCACTCCATCTTTTATAAAACATATTATCTTTTCGAAATACTATCGCCGGCCCGGATCGTCCACAAGCAGTTTTGACCTAGGGTTTACCAGGGGCCATGCTCGCTTCCCCATTCAGTTGTTTCTCATCGGGAAATAACAAGTTTGCGCCCCGAGGATGTCCAAATGGCCCGCCGCTGCCTACCATTTCGCCATCGAACAGGCAGACAGGAATCATCATGCTGGATATCGTTCCCACCGGAAAAATACTTGGCGCAGACGTACTCGGGCTGGACCTCTCCCGCCCGTTGTCCGATGAAGACTTCGCAGCGCTGCTGGAAGCGCTCGGCCGGCACGGCGTGCTGCGCTTCCCGCGGCAATCCATCACGCCGGCGCACTTGCGGGATTTCTCGGCGCGTTTCGGCGGCCTCCAGCGCACCGTCTCGGATGCGAACGAGCCGGGCATCCCTGAAGTGAGCATTCTTTCCAATATCGTCGAGAACGGGAAACCGATAGGCATTGCCGACGCCGGGCAGGACTGGCATACCGACATGTCGTACAACGCGACCGTCGGCTTCGTGAACGTCTTGTACGCGATCAAGGTGCCGCGCCGGGACGGCCGCGCGCTGGGATCCACTAGCTTCGCGAACATGCACGCCGCCTACGACGACCTGCCCGAAGACCTCAAGCAGCTGCTCGCCAACGCCACCGCCACCCACGACTTCAACAAGTTCTGGGAGAACATGCGTTCGCGCCCGGGCAGCACGCGGCCGCCCCTCACCCCTGAGCAACGCGCCAAGCGCCCGCCCTCCACGCATCCGGTGTTCCTGGACCACCCCATTACCGGCCGCAAGGTCTTGTACTGCAATCCGGGCTACGCCATCCGCATCAACGAACTCGACGCGCAGCAAAGCGACGAAGTGCTCGAACGGCTGTTCGCCCACCAGTTGCAGCCCAAGTACCAATACACGCACGAGTGGACCGAAGGCGATGTATTGATGTGGGACCACATCGGCACGCTGCACGCTGCCTGGCCCGACTACTTGCCGCACGAACATCGCCTGATCAAGCGCTGCCAGGTGCTGGCTGACCGCATTTTCGATCCGTCATTCCTGCCGGCTGCACTCCGACCGGCGCGCGACGCTGCCCAACACTGAGCGCGCCATGGGTTTCTTCGACCGGAACATCGCCCGCGCCCAATCCATCGATGACCTGCGCGAGGCGGCGCGCCGCCGCCTGCCCCGGCTGGTCTTCGATTTCTTCGACGGCGGCGCGGAGAACGAGCTCACCCTGAACGACAATCGCCGTGCCTTCGAGCGCGTGCGATTGTTGCCGCGCACCCTGGTGAACGTCGCCGAGGTCCAGACCCGGTGCACCGCCTTGGGGGCGCCGGCCGGCTTTCCGCTGGCCATCGCGCCCACCGGGGGCGTAGGCTACGGACGGCACGGCGGCGACTTGGCCATTGCCAAGGCAGCGGCACAGTTCGGCATCCCCTATACGCTCTCGACCAGCGCCACCGCTTCCATCGAAGAAGTGGCGCGCATCGCGCCCGGCCGCCTCTGGTTCCAGGCCTATGTGCTGAAGAACCAGGACTTTTTCCATTCGCTGATCGAGCGGGCGCGCGCCGCCGATTACGAAGCCCTGGTCATCACCGTCGACCTGCCCGTTGGCGGCAAACGCGAACGCGACGTCCGCAACGGATTCCGCACGCCGTTCCGGCTTACCTACCGCAGCTTCGGCGACGTTGCAATGCATCCTCGCTGGGCGTTTTCGCTGCTGCGGCACGGCATGCCGGTGAACAAGAACCTGATCGGCCTGCAGCGCGACGTCACGACAGTCGCTGGCCTGGCCTCGGCCGTGGGCCGCAACTACGACCCGTCGTTCGATTGGGACCGCCTGGCCCAGGTTCGCGACCGATGGCCACGCAAGCTCATCGTCAAGGGCGTGCTGCGGCCGGACGACGCCGAGAAGCTGGTGCAGCTCGGCGCCGATGCCGTGGTGGTCTCCAACCATGGCGGGCGCCAGCTGGATGGCGCATGCGCCACCCTCGATGCGCTGCCCGGCGTCGTCCGGGCAGTGGCAGGCCGCATCCCGGTGTGGCTCGACGGCGGCGTGCGGCGCGGCGTGGACATTCTCAAGGCCCGGGCACTGGGTGCCGAGGGGGTATTGGTCGGCCGGGCCACGCTATACGGCGCGGTGGCCGGCGGTGACGCCGGCGCGCACCGGGCCTTGCAGATACTGACCGAGGAACTGGTGCGCGCCATGAGATTGTGCGGGGCCCGGCGCATCGAGGATATCGACGCGAGCCTGTTGGCGCCGCCGCACTTTTCGACGCAGCCGTAACGACAAAACCCATCAAGAGAACCCTCCATGCGCTGGATAAGATTCACCGATAGCCAAGGCACCCATTACGGCCTCGTCGAAGACGACCGGGTCAACCGGGTCGAAGGCTCCCCCTTCGACGGATACGTCCGCACGGACGAATGGGTCGATTTCCAAAGCGTGCGACTGGAAGTGCCGGTCATCCCGCGCACCTTCTACTGTGCCGGCCTCAACTACGCCGAGCATGCCATCGAGGCGGCCCGCAAGCGGGGCGAGGAACCGCAGCTGCCCAAGCAGGCAGACATCGGCTACCGCGCCAATAACGCATTGGTACCGCACGGGCACGAGGTGGTCATACCGCCCGACGCGCGGACGATCCACTATGAAGGCGAGCTGGTAGTCGTGATCGGCAAACAAGCCCGGCACCTGACGCCCGACAATGCCATGGACTGCGTGCTGGGCTACACCATCGGCAACGACGTGAGCGAACGCAATTGGCAACGCTCGGACCGCACGTTCTGGCGCGCCAAGAATGCCGATACGTTCAAGCCCATGGGGCCCTGGATAGAAACCGAGTTCGACCTGCGTGCCGCCCGGACTTGCGTGCGTGTAAACGGCAAGTGCACCACGGAATTCGCGACGGCCGCGATGATCTTCGACATCCCGACTTTCCTGTGCGCCATGACGAAGTACCTGACGCTCTACCCAGGGGACGTCGTATGGATGGGCACCGACGGCCAATCGCCCGACCTGCGGGCGGGCGACGTGGTGGAGGTCGAGATCACGGGACTGGGTACCCTGCGCAACCCCTTCGTCCAAGGATGACCATGACCGATCTCGAACGCTGGGCCGCCGTGACCGGCTGCCAACAAGCCATCCACGGCTTCTACCTCGCCCTGGACGGCGGCGATTTCGACGCCGTCGCGGCCTGCATGGCCGAACGAGGCGTCTGGCATCGCCAGGGCCGGGCCCTGCAGGGGCCGGCCGAAGTTCGCCAGGCATTGGCGGATCGCCCTGCCGGGCGCACCACGGCCCATCTGGTGCAGAACCTCGTCATTGACGTCGAGGCGCCGGACCGTGCCTGTGCGCGCTACATGACGCTGGTCTATCGGGTCGATGCGCCGGCCGCGCCGACTGGCCCCGTGCCCCTGCCACCGCCCCTGTCCATCACGTTTTATCGCGAACGCCTCTCCCGGGCAGCAGACGGACGCTGGCTGGTAGAAGAAAAGCGTGGACAGCGCCGCTTCGGAAACTAAATAAAAAAACTCGTCTTGCCGCACGGGCAAGACGAGTTTCTGGCAATCACCCCTGCGTTATTGCAGCGTGTTCTTGGTCTGCTGCAGCAACGCCTTGTATTGCGTAGTGTCGCGCACGAGCAGTTGACGCAGTTCCTCGGCGGACGTGGTGCGCACTTCCATTCCCTGCGCAGCCAGCGTCTGGATGATCTTCGGCGACTTGCCGGCCTTGACCAAGGCTTCGTTCAAGCGCTGGGCCACCGGCCCAGGCGTGCCGGCGGGAGCAAGGATAGCCTGCCAGGTTTCGGCCTGGAAGCCCTTGAGCCCGCTTTCGTCCACGGTCGGCACATTGGGCGTGGCGGGCGAACGGCTCAAGCCCGTCGTCGCGATCAGCACCAGCCTGCCTTCGGCAACATGTTCCATGTTGCCGACCAGCGAGCTGAACATGACGTCGACCCGCCCGGCCAGCAGGTCCGCCATGGCGGGACCCGTGCCCTTGTACGGGACATGCACCATCTTGATTCCGGCGGCCTTGGCAAAGGCCTCGCCGGCCAAGTGCTGGGCGGAGCCGTTGCCCGACGAGGCGAAATTGATCTTGCCCGGATTGGCCTTGGCGTACTCAATGAACTCCTTGACCGTGCGAAGCTTGAGGCCGGGCGTCACGAGAATGCCCAGCGATTGCACAGTTGCCTGGCCGATGGGCTGGAAGTCCGCCACCGGGTCGTAAGTCTTGGTGTCGTGCAGCAACGGCGTGATCACGAAGGCATTGGTGCCGAACAACAGCGTGTAGCCGTCCGGCGCGGAACGCCGGACCGACTCGGTGCCCACCAACGTGCCGCCGCCGGCCCGGTTCTCGAGCACGACGGACTGCCCCAGGATTTCGGACATTTCTTGGGCGAACATGCGACCAACGATGTCGGTCGCGCCGCCCGGGGCATAGGCCACGACCATGCGCAGGGGATGGGTCGGGAAATTCTGCGCGGCCGCGGGCGCGGCCACGGTTCCAGCCGCGGCGAACGCGAACGCCAGGGCGGCGAATCGACGGCGGGCGAAGGAGGAGGGAGGTTGGAACATGACGAGTCTCCGGATATATAGGACGGACGCCCTGTGCTCAGCAACGGCATGGCGCCGGAATAGGGGTGATGTCGGTTTCGAAACAATGAACGAGGGGATTATTCGTGCGCAGGCGCTGATCAACAAGGCAGCGGTGCTAAATTTGAAATTTCCCAAGAAGAAACGATCAAGGACGCGGGCTTGGATCAACTCAGCTGCCTACGCATGTTCGTCGAAGTGGCCCGGCGCAATAGCTTCGCCGGCGCCGCCCAACATTTCGGCGTATCCCGGGCCACCTGCACGAAACAGGTCGCGTGGCTGGAACGGTCGCTGGGCGTCAAGCTGCTCAACCGCACCACGAAGCAGCTCGGACTGACGCCGGCGGGACTGCAAGTCCTGGAGAACGGGCTGGAGCTCCTCAAGCGCTACGACGACCTGCGCGAATCCGTGCTCGATCTGTCGCGCGACGTCTCCGGCGTCGTGAGGGTGGGCGTGCCTCCCGCCTTCGGCACGCAGCGCCTGCTGCCCGTCATCTATGAATTCCACGAGCGCTACCCTGACGTCCAGATCGCACTCAGCCTGCTCACGGTCCGTAAACAGGAAACCTTCGTCGAGCAAGGCCTGGACGTGGGCATCATCATCGTGCCCGTCCTGAAGGACGCGAGCTTCATCGCCATTCCGCTCGCCCAAGCCCCCCAAGCGCTGGTCGCCTCCCCGGCCTATCTCGCCAAGACCGGCCCGCTGGCACATCCCAGCGATCTCCAGCATTGCAAATGCTTGGTCAACTGGAACAAATCGCCTACCGCCACCTGGAACTTCAAGGGGCCGGAAGGGCCGGTCTCCGTCCGCGTCCAAGGCCCGCTGCGCTCGGACTTCGGCGATGCGCTGAAGGAAGCGGCGCTGGCCGGCATGGGCATTTCCATGCATCCGTACTACATGGTGGCAGAAGAAATCGAACGAGGCGAACTGCAGGTCGTCCTTCCCGATTATGTTCCTTCGGGCCTGGACGTCTACGCCATTTACTCTTCGCGCAAGAATCTGCCCATGCGGGTCCAGGTTTTCCTCGAATTCCTCAAGGAATGGGCCAAGACCCCGAAGTCATGGAGCAAGGGCCTGGCGGACTGACGCCGTTCTGCTGCATTGGCGCCACTTGACTTTTCGCGCGCCGGAGAGCGTAATACATAGCTAGCTATGTATTAAACGACGGAGACAGGCATGAACCCCTCCCCGCTACGCGTGGTGGCCCTGGGCGGCACCACCCGTCCCGACTCGTCCACCGAACGCGCCCTGCGCCATGCGCTCGACGCGGTCGCCGAAGCGGGCGCACAAGTCGTCCTGCTCACGGGCGACGATCTGGTCCTGCCGATGTATGCACCGCACGACCCGAGCCGCACGCCGGCCGCACTGCGCCTCGTCGCCGAGCTGCGGCGCGCCGACGGTGTCATCATCGCTTCGCCTGGCTACCACGGCAGCCTGTCCGGTCTCATCAAGAACGCGCTGGACTATGTCGAAGACCTGCGCAACGACGCCCGCCCCTACCTGAGCGGGCGCGCCGTGGGTTGCATCGCGAACGCGGCTGGCTGGCAAGGCGCCGTCACCACGCTGGGCGCGCTGCGCGACATCGTACATGCGCTGCGCGGCTGGCCCACGCCCCTCGGCGTCTGCATCGGCGGCACCGAGCCGGCGTTCGCGCCAGACGGTCGGTGCATCGACGCCCGCGTTGACGAACAACTGCGCACGCTGGGCCGTGAGGTCTTCGAATTCGCCCATCGCATGCGCGCCCACCAGGCTTGCAACCCTAGCGCGGTACGCGCTGCCGCCTGAAGCGGCGCTGCCGACACCGTTCCATCGAGGAGACATCCATGACCGCAATGGACGCGTCAACCTTGCGCGTGCGCGATACTGCGCTGCGCATTTCGCGCGCCGGCCGAGGCCAGCCGCTATTGTTCCTGCACGGGCCGGCCGGGCTGGCCGAATCGCAGCCCTTGGTCGAGGCGCTCGCCGCGCACTACGATTGCCATGCGCCCGAACACCCCGGCTACGGCGGCAGCCCCGTGCCCCCGTGGCTGGACAACGTCCGGGATCTCGCGAACTTTTATCTCGACTACCTCGACCAGCAGAAGCTGAGCGGGGTGCACTTGGTCGGATACGACCTGGGCGGCTGGATCGCGGCGGAACTGGCCGTGCGCAACGGCCATGCGCTGGCCTCGCTCACCCTGATCTCGGCCCAGGGCATCCACGTGCCGGGCGTGCCCACGATCGACGTATTCCTGCGCACGGACGAAGAGCTGGTGCGCGACACCTATCACGACCCGGCCCTGGCCGAGAAGGTGCTGGAGCGCAAGCCGACCGAAGAAGAGCTGGACCTGGCCGTGCGCAATAAGGAGATCACGGCACGCCTGACGTGGCAGCCCCGTGGCCACGACCCGGACCTCGCCAAATGGCTGCACCGCATCACCGTTCCGACGCTCGTCCTTTGGGGTGCGAATGACCGCATCCTCCCCGCTGAATACGGCCGCTCCTGGCGCGACCGCATCGCCCGCGCCAACCTGGTCGAACTCGGCGAGTGCGGCCATGCACCGCATCTCGAACGCACGGCCGAGACCGTGGCCGCGCTGACACGATTCACCGCCTCGATCGGGAGCCCCGCATGAAGTTCTTCAATTTCCACCTGATGCCCTATCGCCATGCGGACCTGGAAGCGATCCAGAAAAACGGTTCGGCGTGGGTGACGTTCTCTAATAGCCACTACGATCCGAAGCTGGGTGCAGAGCTCTACCACGAGTATCTGGACCAGATGGAATTCGCGGATCGCCTCGGCTTCGACGGGGTGTGCCTGAACGAGCACCACCAAACCGCCTACGGCATGATGCCGATCCCGGGCGTGCTGGCCGGCGCACTGGCCCGCAGCGTGAAACGGGCGCAGATCGCCGTCTTGGGCCGCGCATTGCCGCTACTGAACAATCCGCTGATGGTGGCCGAAGAATTCGCCATCCTGGACAACCTGACGCGGGGCCGCTTCATCGCGGGTTTCGTACGCGGCATCGGCGCCGAATACCACGCGATGGGCATCAACCCGGCCGAATCGCAGGCGCGCTTTCTCGAAGCACACGACCTCATCGTGCGGGGATGGACCGAACCTGGACCGTTCTCCTACACGGGCAAGTACTACCAATTCCAGTACGTGAACCCGTGGCCCCGGCCCTACCAGGCCCCCCATCCGCCAATCTGGGTGCCTTCGCAGGGATCGAGCAGCACGATCCGCTGGGCCGCGGAACGCCGGTATACCTATTGCCAGACCCTGAGCCCCATCCTCACGGTCAAGAAATTCTTCGACATGTACCGGGAGGAAGCGCGCAAGGCCGGCTATGAGGCAAGCCAGGACCAACTCGCGTGGTCGAACTGCATCTACGTGGCCGAAACCGATGCACGCGCGATGGCCGAAGCCAAGCCGCACCTGGAAGCACTCATGACGCGCCTGCTGAAGATGCCTATGGAAATGCTGCTGCCGCCGGGCTACACCAACATCGAAGCCATGAAGCGCATCAAGTCGACGCGCGCAGTGGGTTCCAAGCCGCAGTCGGCGGAAGACCTGGTGAAATCTGGCTTGGTCATCATCGGCAGCCCGGCCACCGTACGCGAGAAACTGGCCGAGTACCAGGAACTGGCGGGCTTTGGCACGACGCTGACCAAGACCCAGTTCGGCACCATGCCCGACGACATGGTGCGCGCCAACATGCAGGCCATCGCAGAGGAGGTCATCCCCCACTTCAGAGACGCAGCCTGATCACGTTCACGTCCGCTTGCGCCGCGGCGCGTCCCCTGCACGAGGGCGCGCGCCGCGGCGCAGGCGCATCTTTTTGAGCAGTCGTAGCCACGAAATAACGAGGAGACAACTATGACTTTCATCGCTGCGCGCGGCTTCGCATCATGCCTGGCCATTGCTGGCGTACTGCTGGCGCCCGCCGCTTACGCGGATCCGGCCGCCAACTACCCCGACCGTCCGGTCAAGCTGGCACTGCCTTTCCCACCCGGCGGCTCGGCCGACACCATTACCCGCGCCATGGCCGAAAGGTTGCAGGCCCAGCTGAATCAGCCTTTCCTGATCGAGAACCGTCCCGGCGCGGCCGGCAACGTCGCCACGCGCTACGTCGCCAAGGCTCCTGCCGACGGCTACAACCTGCTGGTCGGGGTCACGGGAGCGCTGGTGATCAACCCCAATCTCTACAAACTGGACTACGATCCTGCGAAAGACTTCGTCGGCATCTCCATGGTCGCGCGGGCACCTGTCGCCGTCGTCGCCGACCCCCAGGCCGGGATCCATAGCATCAAGGACCTCATCGAGCGGGCCAAGGCGCAGCCCGGTGCACTGACCTACGCCACCAACGGCGTAGGCACGAGTCATCACCTGGCAGCCGAACTGTTCCGCCAAGCTACCGGCCTCGACATGCGCAACGTTCCCTACAAAGGCACGCCCGAGGCGCTGCAAGACATCATCGGCGGTCGCGTGCCCATCGGGTTCATGGACCTGACCGCATCCATTCCGCTCGTCAACTCGGGCAAGCTCAAGGCCCTGGCCACGACCGGCACCCGCCGCTCGCCGGCCCTGCCGGACGTTCCCACCGTGGCTGAAGCAGGCGTGCCAGGATTCTCGGCCGATACCTGGGTGGGCATCTTCGCACCCAAGGGGACGCCCCAACCCATCGTCGACAAGCTGAGCGCCGAGATCCGGACGGCGCTGGCCCTGCCCGAGCTCCGGGCCCGGGCGCAAACGCAAGGGCTGGAAGTCGCCGGCAGCACCCCTGGGGAGCTCCACCGCTTCGTGCAGGAAGAAACGGTGAAATGGAAGAAGGTGGTGACCGAGGCGGGCATCAAGCTGCAATGACGCCTTGCGGCCTTACCACCCTGGCGTGAATGGTCGGTCGGGCAGGGCATTCGCGCCTACCGGCCGCTTTTCGTCATGTCATGAACCCACGTCATGGCCCCCTGCACCAGGGGTTCCATGACGATCAACTTATCGCGCACGAACAGCACACTATCGCCATCCACCGTCTGCCTAGAATAGCCCAGGCCCTGGACCGTCCAGGCAGGACATCCACGAGCCAGGCCGCTATTCACTCACGACACAAACACATAAATCGGAGACGGTGATGGCCCTGAATGCCCGTACAGCGATACTTGGCGTCGCAGTCTTGCTGGGCGCTCCCCTCGCGGCGCTCGCGCAACCCTATCCAAGCAAACCCATCAAGTTCATTACCGCATCGACCGGCAGCCCGCAGGACGTCATAGGCCGAATCTTCGCCCAGAAGATCACCGAGAGCTCCGGTCACGCCGTGGTCGTCGAAAGCCGCGCGGGCGCCGGGGCCCTGATTTCGATCCAGGCCGCAGCCAAGTCACCGGCGGATGGCTATACGGTCCTCGTCAGCTCCACCGCGTTTGCGGTCACCCCCTACCTCTACAAGGACACGGGCTACGACTCGGAGCGGGACCTCATCCCGGTGGCACTGCTCGCCACGGCACCCAATATCCTGGTGACCAGCCCCACGAGCGGAATCCGCACGCTGAGGGATGCCGTGGAGCGGGCCCGCGCGACCAAGGACCTGAACTACGGATCACCGGGATACGGAACGACACCTCAGATGTCGGCCGAATACCTGTTCAAGATCCTCGCCAAGGTTCCCGTCACGCACGTACCGTACAAGGGCATCCCGGCCACGATGCAGGCCACCATGGCGAACGAAGTTGCGCTTTCCGCCACGGCCCTGCCCCCTGCCGTGCCATTGATCAAGTCCGACCGGCTCGTCGGTTTGGCCGTGACGAGCAAGAAGCGCAGTCCCGCCGTGCCGAACGTGCCCACCATCGGGGAAGCCGGCTTCACCGACTTCGAGGACGAATCCTGGGTCGGCGCCTGGGTCCCTGCCGGCACGCCAGCCCAGGTCATAGAGAAGATTCGCAGTGAACTGTCGGCTGCGGCCAGAGCCGAAGACGTGCGCGCCAAGCTCGCCAACGTCGGCTTTGAAACGTCCGACATCTCGCAAGAAGCGTTTGCCGCAATGGTGAAGAAGGAGATGCAGAAGTGGGAGCGCGTCGTTCGCGAAACGGGAACCAAGATCGAATGATCCTGGCGTCCTGAATGGCCATGTGCCTCCCGCGGGGAAGCCGGCGGCACATGGCCCGGTCGTCAGATCGGCTCTGCCAGGACGGCCAGCGACTCCTCGACGAGGGCAGCCTGGGCTTCAATGGGTGCCCTCTGCTGCTCCAGGCGCCCGATCTGCAACGAGTTCTCCACCACCAGGCGGCAGCGCGCATACCGGCGCTCCATGAACCGCTCGAGCGCCCGCGGCACCTCGCCCTGGCGGGCCAGTTCCTCACTCAACACCAGCGCATCCTCGATCGCCATGCCGGCACCTGACGCCAACTGTGGCGTGGTCGGATGCGCGGCGTCGCCGATCAGCACGACCCGGCCGCTGAACCACGGCGCAGGCAGCAGGAACCCCTCCAGGGGGCGCCGGACGATACGGGAAGACTCGTTGAGCTGCTCCCGAATGGTGGCCAGCACGCCTCCATACCCCTGCATCAGTTCTGCCAGCCTGAGATGCAGGTCGGCATCCTCAATACGGTTCGGCGCCGGCAAGGCCTCGAGGAGAAACATGTACATTTCGGAGGCCGAGACCGGGTTCAGCCCCACCTTGACCGGCCCGCCAAGGAAGAAATGCCGGCGATCGATGCCGGGTGCGCGCGGGATCACGAGGCGCCACGCGCACTGGCCCGTGAATTCGGGCCCTGGAGCGTCCGGAAAGATCAGCGTGCGCGTCCGGGAAAAGATGCCATCGGCACCGATGACAAGGTCATACCGATCTTCCATGCCATCGGAAAACCGCACGGTCACATCGCCCTCGTTCTGGGCGAGGCTGTCCACGGTCACGCCCAGCCTCACATGGGTGCCACTGTCCAGCGTCCTGCGTGCAAGGATCGCATGCAGCACGGGACGCAGTACTCCGCCGCTCCCGGGCAGGTCCGGGTCACCGACGACCGGCGTTGGGACGACCTTCAGGCGGTCGCCCGCCATGTTGCAGACCTGGATGCCGTGGCCGGTATATGCCTGGGACGCCAGTTCGTCGAAGACCCCCAGGGCACGGAAGGCGCGCAGCGTGGGACCGGTCAGCGTGATGCCCGCCCCGTACACTCGCCACTCGGGATCCAGGTCGATCAGGTGCACCTCGACATCGCTCCTGCGCAAACAGATGGCTGCAGACATGCCGCCGATGCCCCCCCCCACCACGAGTACCTTTCCGATGCTGCTCATTCTTGCCTGCTCCATCTATGGTGACCGGCGCCACCGGCCCCGTCACGCATGAGTCGCGGCAATTACGCAAGAGGGAGCGGCGCCCGTCAACGCCTGGGCCCCAGTGACCGACTCCCACTCAAGCTTCAGCGCACGTCCAGACAACTTCGCATCAACCTTCACGACCGATCAACTTCCTGTGCACGCCGGGCCAAGTCAAGCATGACGCCGCCTGCGAACATCATGGGATCCGATCGAGACGATGCATTCGTTTCAACATCGAATCCTGGAGAACGACCGTGACCGTGCAGTCCACCAGCGCCACCGTAGACGCCGATGTCTCTGGCCGCCCCAAGACCCTTGCCGAAGCCAAGGCCTGGATGATCAAACGCTGGAAGGCACGCGTCCACCCCATGAATGCGTTGCCCCCCGACGAGGGCGCGGCGTGGATCGAGGGGGTGACCGGCCTGGACGGAGAGTCCTGGGGCACCTACTGGGGAAAGATCGGCGATGGGCTGGAGGCACAGGCGCGCCAGGCACACCGGGACGGCGATACCGCCCGCGCCGTGGAGCTGTACCAGCGTGCCAGCGGCGCCTACTTCATGGGCCGTTTTCCCTGCCCCAACCATCCCGCCAAGCAATACTGCGCCATCCGTGAACGCGAGACCTACCTTGCCACGTCCTCGTACTGGGACATCCCCATCGAGCGCATCGTCGTCCCCTTCGATGGCCGCGACGGCGAAGGCAAGACGGTGCCGGTCCTGCTTCGGCGTCCGCGCGGCGTCGAACGGCCGCGGGTGGTCCTGATGTGGGGCGGCGTGGACGCCTGCAAGGAACAGATGACCGCCGCCAGTGACCTGGTGCTTGCACATGGCATCGCAACGGTCGCCATGGACAACGCCGGCACCGGCGAATCCCCGGTCCACGGTGTCGTGGATGCGGAACGGCAGTTCATCACTGTTCTCGATTGGCTGCGCACCCGCAATGACCTGGACGCCGAGCGCGTGGCCTGCCTCGGCCGCTCGTTCGGAGGCTACTGGGCAACCAAACTCGCCCATCTCCTTCCGGATCGCCTGGCGGGTGCCGTCAACTGGGGAGGAGGCGCGCATTTCATGTTCCAGCCCGACTGGGTCACCGCATCGCGCTATCCGGACAGCTACCTCATGGAACTGGTCGAAACCCGCAAGCGCATGCTGGGCGTGGAAACGGACGAGGACTACGTCGCCGCGTTCAAGCGATTGTCACTCCTCGACCAGGGCCTGCTGGACCGCCCCTGCGCACCACTGCTGCTGGTGAACGGCAAGGAGGATCGCCAGTGTCCCGTGGCTGACATCCATTTGCTGCTTGAGCATGGTGATCCGAAAACAGTCCGGTTCTTCCCTGGCGGACACATGGGACTGACACCGCAAACCCTTCCCACCATCGTCAACTGGCTGGCAAAGCAGCTGAAAGGAGGCCATTGATGCCGAGCAACTGGCGGCAGCTCATCCCAACGGCCGACGCTTACTGGATGAATCGCATCCTGTTCGACATCCACCACCGAGAGGACCATCTGGAGCGCTACAAGCAGGACCCCGACGCCTACATGGCAGGCATCCCGCTCGCAGCCGAACTCAAGCGAGCCATCCGGGACAACGACATCGGCGCGATGTATCTCGCGGGGGTCAATCCGTACCTGTTGCGGGCCCATTGCCTCGGCTTGCACATACCGGAGCCCGTGTTCGTTCAAGCCATGCGGGAAGCGGGCAAGCAGGAGGAGGCATAACGTGGCTCGCATAGTCAGCGTGCATGCCGTCAGCCATACGCCGGTCATGCTCAATTTTCCCGATGCCATTCCCGATACGGACCGGGAAGCGATCTTCGCGGCCTTCCTGCAGGTGGGACAGGCCATACGCAGGGCCGATCCGGACGTGATCGTGGTCGTATCCGACGATCACCTGCACAACTTCTTCCTCGATAACCTTCCCGCATTCTGCATCGGCGCGGCGACGTCGTACCCGACCCCTGTGGAACATTGGCTGAAAGTGGACCGGCAGGTGCTCCCAGGACACCAGGAACTCGGCGCCCATCTCGTCGGAGAGGCCTTGCAAGCTGGTTTCGACCCCGCCCTCTCCATGGACCTGACCCTGGATCACGGCGTGATCACTCCCTTGCACCTGGCTGGCATTGCAGGCGAGGTTCCCGTGGTGCCTGTGCTCGTCAACTGCGTCCAGCCACCGCTTCCGACGATGGACAGGGCCTATGCCTGGGGCACGATGATCGGCGATGCACTGCGGCGGTTCAACGGAGCCGAAAGGGTTGCCGTGCTCGCGACGGGTGGGCTCAGCCACGACATCGCAACACCTCGCATGGGCTTGCTGAACGAGGACTTCGACCGGCGCTTCCTGGCGCTACTTGCAGCAAACGACCCCGAAGCCCTCCTCCGCCATGCCACCGACCATGTGCACGAGGCGGGAAACGGCGCGGAAGAAATCCGCACTTGGCTGGTCGCGCACGGTGTCGCGGGATCAGCCCCCTTCCGTTGCCTTTACTACAAGGCCGTGTCCAACTGGTACACCGGCATAGGCCTGGGCGGCTGGGACGTGGATTGATCTCTCCTGCGCGACGCGCGGACTGGCGCGCCGCCGTTGCCCAGGGCCGCGCCATCTGCTCGTTGCGTTGGCGCCCCCATTCCCGGACGGCTACGGAAAAGGTCCAATTGACGCGGCCGGCAACACCAACCGAAACTCCATGGGTTTCTTTGTCCACTCATAGGGCAGGGAGGTTAACGTTCCATGGCCGCCTTTCAGTTCATCATCGATGGTGAAAAGCAGCGCGCAGGCACCGCACTCTTCCGCAAGCAGATGGAAGAGGCGTTCGCCGTTGGCCTGTCCGTGAAAGGCAACGCCTATCACCCTTTCAGCACGCAGGTCAAAGGGTACAGTGGCCAACGCCTGCGCTTCGCGGCGCTCCGGTTCACGCCCCATACGACGTGTTCACCGCACGGCATGGGGCAGCGCTCGCGCCTTGTCATATCGCTGCACCGCGAGGGAGTCGCCATCGTCCACCAGAACGGTCGCGAGACCCGCATCGAACCGGACGACCTGTTCATCATCGATCCTGCCCAGCCGTTCTTCATCGAAGCGGGAAACGTGCTGGCCCATTCCCTCTACATCGAGCACGGCGCGCTGCGCGCCATCATGCCGGAAATCGAACTGCACACAGCGCGCCGCATATGCACCACGGACGGCGCAGGCGCAGTGCTGCGCCACACCATGGACCAATTGGTCGTGCAGGCCGATCGCCTGTCGGACATGGAAGCGGACCGCCTGGCCGATGCACTGCCGTTCCTGGTCGTCGCGTGCCTGGCCGGCTCAGAATCGGGAACCAGCGTCCCCCCATCGCGCCTGCGCGCACTGCACAAACAACGCATCAAGGATTACGTCCGGGACCACCTGCAGGACCACGAAATGAATGCGTCGCGCATCGCCGCCGCGGTCAACCTGTCGACGCGCTACGTGTATGAACTCTTTGAAGACGAAGAAGTGCCGCTCATGAAGTGGATCTGGCAGACACGCCTGGAACGCTGCCGCGCCGATCTGGCCAGCCCCTCGCTGCGTGCGCGCTCCATCGGGGAGATCGCCTACTTCTGGGGGTTCAACGACATCACCCATTTCAGCCGGACGTTCCGGCAACGGTATGGGACTTCACCGCGTGCATTCAGAAAGGCCGCCTTCCCGGCGGACCAGGCCCATTGAATCGGTCTGGCGCGACACCTCTCGCCAGCGTCCACCCCGCGCACATTCGGTTCCAGACACACGCACGCCAGGCATCAACGAGCCGCGGCCCGACCCAGTGACTGCCAGCCCAAGGTTGCCGCCGGGGCAGGGAAAGTCATTTTTCGTCCTGCAGGTTCTCGATCATCTTCGCGCCTATCCGCAGGAATTCCGCGACTTCGGCCTCGGTCAGGCCGACACAGGCGTCTTTGTAGACCTCGACGGCCGACTCGGTCATCACGGCCAGCATCTGCTTTCCGCGCTCGGTCAACGATACGAGGCGGCGCCGGGCGTCCTGCTCATCCGACACGCGCTCGATCAGCCCGTTTTTCTCCATGCGCGAAAGCGTCGCCGCCATCGACGGCTGTTCGACGCCCACCATGCGGGCCAGCTCCATTTGCGTCGAAACCTTCACGTCCCGGAGGCACCGCAGCACCGGAAATTGGCCCGGCATGACGCCGTGCGGAGCGGTCAGTTGCGCCAGGCGCCAAACGATGCGGCGATTGAGCGTACCAACGACGAAACCCAGGCTTTGCGTGCGTATGTTCATGTATGCGGAAGACGGCGGCAGAGCCGAAAAATTAGCACAACTCTGCGCCCGCACTACGCCTAATCTTCGGCGTGCGGCCAAGCCGACGGGCCGCCCCCGGCGGCTGCGTCAAGCCGACTGCAGCGCCCCCTCCGCATGCGCAACCCCGGCGCCTGCCTGCTGCTCCGCGTCCAACAACCGCTTGACGATACGGCGGGCCCGGACCGCCGCCGTGTCGATGGGCAGCAGAATAGGCTTCAAACTCATCAGGTCGGTGGTCCCCATGGCCCGCTGCACGGCCTCGAGCATGGGCTTGTCTTGTTCGCCGAAGCCCACGCGCTGCCAATGCGCAATCGCTTCGTCCATCTCCGCATCGTCGGTGCGAAAGTTTCTGCTGTGCGCAAAAAAGTAGTGCGTCGTGGTCTCGGTCTCAGGCGTCAGGATGTGCGCGGTAAAGCTCTGCCCGCCCTCTTCCCGCGGACGACCAGCCGGCGTGATGCCAGTGTCCAGGCGCAGCACGCAAGGCGGATCCCAACGCATGTCCATCCATTGGTCGACCGGAGACCGGCCATCGTAGCCAGGAATGCGTTTCGCGAACCAAGGAGACGGCGCGCCATTGGGACACCACAAGTTGCTGTGTACCGTGTTCCCGCTTTGCACGACTTCGTGCTTGCCCTTCAGTATCGCCTCGCTGAAGTGGAAGTTGGCGTGGACGAATTGCGTGTGGCTGAGGTCGAGCAAATTGTCTGTCTCGAGCTGGTAGTTGGCTCGGACGTGGAGATAGCCGTCCACGCGGCGCCGTGCAGGATCTTCCAAGAAAGAAAAATCCGGAATCTGCGAGGCATCCGCCCGCGAGGGCTCACCCAGCCATATCCACAGCAGCGTGTACTTCTCGACCACGGGAAATGTCCGTACCTGGGCCGCCTGGGGAATCTTGCCGTCGCCATGCGGATTGCCTACGCATTTACCAGTGCCGTCGAACCGCAGGCCGTGATAACCGCATTCGATGGCATCCCCCGTGACCCGACCAAGGCTAAGCGGCGCAAAGCGGTGCGGACAGCGGTCATGCAAGGCAACCGGGGTGCCGTCCTCCCGCCTATAGAGGACGACCGGCGTATCGGCAATGCGCCGGGCCAGCATGCCGGCGTCGATTTCGCCCGCCCATCCCGCCATGTACCAAGTGTTGCGCAAGAACATGTGTACCTCCGCTCAGTCGATCTTGATCCCGAGTCTCCTCACTATCGTTCCGTAGTCTTCGTATTGGGACGCGAAAAACCGCAGGAAGGCCGGCCTGTCCAGGGACCCCGGCTCCACGCCCAGCTGGGCGATCCGCCGCTGGGTATCCGGATCAGCCAGTGCGGCCTCGGCCGCGGTGACCAACTTCGCCACCACGCCTTCCGGTGTCTGGGCCGGGGCAAAGAGGCCATACCATTGCGTCATCCGCACTGAGCCATATCCAGCTTCGGCCGTGGTCGGCAGCTCCGGCAGCAGATTCGTGCGCTTGTCAGAGGTGACCGCCAACGCCTTGAGCTTGCCCGATCGGATGTAGGACAGCGTCGAAGAAATGGGCAGCACCGAGAAGTCGAGCCGGCCCGCGACCAGGTCATTGATGATGATGGTCTCGCCCTTATAGGCAATCTCGGTCATGGGCAGCGACGCCTCGCGGCCGAAAAGCTGGGACACGATGTTCGTGGTCGCGCCGGGACCGAGCGAGCCATAGTTGACGGGGCGTCCGGCCTTGCCGACCATCCCGACGAACTCGCGCAGGTCGGCAACCTCGCTCTGGGCGGATACCAGAAATACGTTCGGCGAAGACGCCACGAATGCCAGGCCGACGAAATCCTTCCTGGCATCGTAGGGAACACTCGCATACACGTGCGGGTTAATGGCCATTACACCCGAACTTCCCAGCATGACCGTGTACCCGTCGGGCTCGGCTTGCGCCGTGGCCCGTGCGGCAATCAACCCGCCTACGCCCGGACGGTTTTCAACGATGACGTTCTTGCCCAAGCGGGAACTCATGCCTTGCGCCAGGATCCTGGCGAGCAAATCTGCCTGGCTGCCTGGCGCGTTGGCCACGTAGATCGACACCGTTCGCGTCGGAAACTCATCGGCGCCGTATGCCGCGCCGCCCTGCGCGGCCAGACAGACGGCCGCAATCGCCATATAGACCCAGCCTCGCATCCCCATGTCTCCTATCTTTTGTCGAGTACTTCTAGCGGGTGAGAAAACATGCTATTGGTCCCATGAGAATTACTCAAACAAATTCTGATCATGGCCACTATTGACGATATAGATGTAATGGCGAGCCGGCTCGATCTGAACTTGCTGCGGGTTTTCATGGCCGTCATGCAGGAACGCAGCATCACCTTAGCCGGCTCGCGTCTGGGCCTGACGCAGTCGGCCACCAGCGCCGCACTCAACCGCCTGCGCCAACAGCTGAATGACCCGCTCTTCGTCCGGACCCGGCAAGGCATGGAACCGACGAGCCTGGCGACCGCCCTCGCCCAGCCCGTAGGCAACGCATTAGGACTCATCCGCAGCGCGCTGGAGGAGGCGCGCGATTTCGATGCAAGATCGGCAGAACGAGAATTTCGGCTGCTCATGACCGATGTCGGCGAGCTGATGTTCCTGCCCAAGCTCACCGCGTGGCTGCACGAACGGGCACCGGGCGTGCGATTGAGCTGCCGCCAGGCGCCGCGCGATCAATACGGAACTGAACTCGAGACTGGGCGCGCGGACCTGGCGCTGGGCATGCTGCCGCTGGGCGACCGCGATTTCGTGCAGCAAAGGCTAGAAGACGATGTTCTGGTGTGCCTGGCCTCCGTGCGCAACCCGGTCGTGCGCCAAGGACTCACCGTGGAAGGATTTCTATCCGCACCGCATGTGGTCGTCCGCGCGCCCGCGATGGGAGACCGGTTCATCGTCAAGGCGCTGGGTAAATTGGCCAGCCGGCGCCGGGTCGCAGCGGAAGTCCAGCACTATCTGTCGGTGCCCATGATCCTGCGCGACAGCCCGTTCCTTGCCGTGACATCCGCTTCGGTCGCCGCTGCGCTCGCAGCGCCCAACGAGCTCGCCGCCCTGCCGCTGCCTTTCAAGATTGCGCCGCTGACCATCCGGCAGTTCTGGCATAAGCGGTGGAACAACGATCCCGGCCACCGCTGGCTGAGGACCTGCATCGCATCGCTGTTCGGGAAAGGCGCGCGCGCATAGCCAACCACCCCAAGCCGCACCTTCCCGCCCATGACGTCGGCACGGACGACGGCGGCGCAGACCAAGACTCGCACTTGCCTGCCCCGCCGCAACCGCACTTCACCGCCTCACTCGATCCGCGCCTTCACCTGGCTTGCCACCTTCTGGCATGAGAAGCTGGACGCCTGGTTGGGATCGCCTACGCCGTCATAGACCGCCTCGAGCGGGTACGGGCATTGCGGCCGGGTCGACCCGTCTGACGGCCGCGTCCCCACGATCGCTTCCGGCGCCTTGCCTTCCTCCACCCAGGCCGAGAGCGCCGTCATCCAATCGATGGCGTTGTGTCCCTGTCCCCCACGGCAATGACCCAGCGCCGGGACCATGTAGAGTTTGTAGAACTCGTCGACTTTTTCCGCATTCCCGAACACGGCCTCGACGTTCTGCCGATATTGGAGCGTTCCGCGTGGGTTCACGCCAGGATCGCCCCAGCCGTGATACATGATTATTTTCTTGCCAGCGGCCGCGAATGCCCGCAGATCCGCGTCGGTAGCGTTGTACGTCTGCTTGGCCTTGTCCATCAGCAACGGGTCCTTCGACCAATCCAGATCGCGTAGATAGTCGAATTCGGGCCGATCAGGCTCGAAAAGCAGGTATTGGAAAGCGTCGGCCATGATGGTGTGCAGCTGGGGTACGCCTGCCCCGCTGGCGATGAACCACGTGCCCCAGCCGCCATCGGTAAACTCCGTTCCCGGAGGCAACGGCAGGACGTTCACGTCCGGACGGCCTGCGTACACCCCCTGGATCGCTGCCAGCTCGCCCGGGGTAAAGCACGCGTCGCCGTCGTCGCCATCGGCGCAGCGTGGCAAATGGCGCTCAGGATCGAAGGTGCACGCAAGAGGATTCCGGATGATGCCGTCTTCGAGGCCGTCGATGGCGTCGCATCCCTCGAAGTCCTCGCCATTGCCCTGGTAGACGATGTCGTTGAGCAGCTTGAGCTTGCCATAGGGCAGCTCCGAAGGGCCGGGTATGCCGCTCTTGTACAAATGCTGGAGAAGCGCGGGCGCGGACAGCTGCTGCCGCGTGTAGTCATAGACCGGCGCGCCGACCAGATAGCCGTCGAAATCGTCCGGATAGCGCTGCGCCTCCATCATGCCTTGCCGGCCGCCGGTGGAGCATCCGTTCCAGTAGGAATAGGCAATCTCGCGTCCATAATGTGCCGCGACGATTTCCTTCGACACCACTGCCGTCAAGTGAACGGCACGGTACCCGAAGTCGATTTCCATCTCATCGCCAAACTCCTGGTCGAATCCGAACCGGGCTCCCGACTGCGCCGGCATGCTCGCATCATGCCCCGTATCGGTGGACGCCGACGCATACCCGGCCTTCATGGCTGTTTCCATGTCGGCAAGGGAAATGCTCCCGGCCTTGCCGCCGTTGCCCACCATCTGGAATCTTCCGTTCCAATCGCGCGGCAGGTAGACGGCAAACTTGACGTTCCCTTTTATTGTTCCCCGAACGTCGCAGTAGGCCGGCTTGTCGCCCTGCGCGGGCACCTCCGTGGCCGAGGCGATCTCGACACGCTCGGTCTGTCCGGAAACAAAGCGTGCGGGCAGCTCAGCGCATGCGATGGACGCGGACGGTGAACTGCCCGGCCCATCGACGCTGCCGTCTCCGCATCCCGTGGTCGCAAGGGCACACACGATAGACGCCGCCAGTGTCGTCCTGCGCGGCAATGGAATCTTCTTCATGGGGTCTCCTCCAAGGCGTAAAGCCTTGGGCATTAAACCCCTGGCCTGCTCCAGATTTGTGATTCGGATTTGTGATTTGAGTTACCAACTGAACTGAACGACCGGCGGCCACCGCTTCAGCCTCAGGCCGCCAGGTGCCCCAACACCGCCGATCGCAGCACCGGTAGCTTGCCCGAGAAAAAATGGTCCGCATCCGGAATCACCACCACCGGCTGCCCTTGGGGCCGCGCCCAATCGAAAATGGCAGAAAGCGGCACGCGCTCATCCCGTTCGCCATGTACCACCAGCGCATCGGGAATCTGCATCGGCGGCTCGTAGGGCCCTCGCCCATGGATCTTTCCGTAAGGCATGCCCGCCAGGCACGTACGCCACGCCGGCTCGCCGCGATCGGCCAGCGTGCGCGCCGCCTTGGCAAGCACGAACGCACCGAAGGAAAACCCCACCAGGGCCAGGCGCTTGCCCGGATAAGCCGCGCGCAGCATCGCGCACAACGCGAGCATGTCGTCCGTTTCGCCACGCCCTTCGTCGTGTGCGCCCTCGCTATTGCCGACGCCGCGAAAATTGGGGCGTGCCGCGACCCAGCCCGCCTCGCGCAACGCCCGCGCCAAAAAGTGCGGGATCTTGTGTCGAGCGCTGCCGCCCAACAAGGGCTGCGGATGGGCTACGACGGCGATGCCCTCGGCCTCCCCGTCGGGAAGGTCGAATATGACTTCCATTTTTCCGGCGGGCCCCTCCAGGAGCCGGGCTCCGCTTTCGTGCAAATCAAGTGTGGTCATGATGGCCACAATCATAAGAGATAAGCGGCGCGGCACCCCGGCGCGGATCAAACGGTCCTAGCTGCCCTTGGGACCAGCCGGCTTTAGCCGGGATACTGCAGGCATTTCACCGCACCACCGCCATGACTCTCGCCGTCCTCGCCAGTTGCGCGCTCACCCCCCATGCTACGCCTGGGTATACGACGAAAGGCAGGGCTTGCTCATTTACAGAGCCCTGTCAACTTGTTAGCATTACCCGCCTGGATCCCCCCAGCAGCTTCGGCCGCTGGGCGCGGGAGCCGCAAGGCTCCCAGCATCCCTATCCCCCCTGCTGTTTCGACAGCAGGGTGCGAGGCCCCCGCATGGGGGCCTCTGCTTTTGCGGGGTGCCCATGACGGACGCAAGACTACGAACAAGCGTCTACGTCGATGCGTTCAACCTCTACTACGGCACGATGAAAGGCCGCGGCCCTGGCTACAAATGGTTGGACCTTGAACTTCTTTGCCGACGCTACCTTCCCCGCAACGACATCACCGCCATCAAGTATTTCACCGCCCTTGTATCGGCGCGTCCCAACGATCCTCAACAACCCGCTCGCCAGCAGGCTTACCTCCGAGCATTGGCAACGCTTCCAACCGTCCAGGTCACTTACGGGCATTATCTTTCGCACGCAGTCATGGCTCGCCTCGCCAATCCGCAGCGAGGCGCGAATCCCTGGGTAAGAGTCCTCAGAACTGAAGAGAAGGGCTCGGACGTCAACCTGGCGAGTCACCTGCTGCACGATGCCCATCTGGATCGGTATGACGTCGCCGTTGTCATCTCAAACGACTCCGACCTCGTTGAACCGATCAAGTTGGTGCGGGCAGAGCTGGGTAAGCGCGTTGGCATCCTGAATCCCCAGAAGTACCCAAGCGTTCACCTTCGTGATCATTGCGACTTTCTCAAGCAAATTCGTCCCGGCGTGGTGCAAGCAAGCCAGTTGCCGGAGATAGTCACTGACAACAATGGGGCGCACATCCAGAAGCCTGCTACCTGGTGACCAAGAGGCCAGGATGCCCCTGAACCCGACACACGACGACCGGCTTCGGCACGCACGCTGCAAGTTTTCATGGCGGCCTGTTCACGCCGGCGTGGGTTTCGCCATCAAGAGCCTGGCCGCATCGCGCCACGCCTGTCGCGATACCGCTAGTCCATCCTTCAGCGTCGCGTTCTTCGGTACGCCGAGGGTCAAATGATCCTAGTCGCCCCTTTGGCCATGCGGGGTTTGCAGGGATACTGCAGGCATTTCACCGCACCATCGCCATGACTCTCGCCGTCCTCGCCAGTTGCGCACTCACAGGCATCGACGCACCGCCGGTCCGCGTCGAGGTCCATCTCGCGCCCGGGCTGCCTTCGTTCACCATGGTCGGCCTGGCCGATACCGAAGTCCGGGAAAGCCGGGAACGCGTGCGGGCGGCGCTGCTTAGTTCGGGCTATGAGTTCCCGGCGGGCCGGGTCACGGTCAATCTCGCTCCCGCCGACCTGCCCAAGGAGTCTGGTCGTTTCGATCTGCCGATCGCAATAGGCGTGTTGCTCGCCTCCGGCCAGATCGCCATGCCGGCGCTGGCGCGCCGCAAGAGCGGCAACGGCATGCCACCGCTTGCGCGTTGGGTGCTGGCGGGCGAACTCTCGCTCAGCGGGGCCTTGGTTCCCGTCGCTGGGGCATTGGCCATCGCGTTGTCTGTATCGCGCCGCCAGCCGGGCGCCGAGCTCATGCTTCCCGCCGCAAGCGCGCGCCTGGCGGCACGCGTGCCCGGATTGAACATCTACGGCGCCGCCACGCTGCAAGATGTCGTCGCGCAACTGGAGGAAAAAGCCGACCTGAAAGTCGCCGCGACCCCGGATGACGCGCCCGTCCCGGCACCGCTCTGCTTGTCTGACGTGCGCGGGCAATACAGCGCCCGCCGGGCACTGGAAGTGGCTGCGGGGGGCGGACACAACTTGCTGATGCTGGGCCCGCCCGGCTCGGGCAAGAGCATGCTCGCCCAGCGCCTCCCTGGGCTGCTTCCGCCGCTGCGCGATGACGAAGCGCTCGAAGCCGCGGCCATCGCCAGCCTGAGGACGGGGCCGCCCCCGCCTTTCGGGCAGCGGCCTTTCCGCGCCCCGCATCACTCCATCTCGGCGCCCGCGCTGGTAGGCGGCGGAACGCGGCCGCGGCCGGGCGAAATCACGTTCGCGCACCTGGGCGTTCTTTTCCTGGACGAACTGCCCGAGTTCGGCCGACACGTGCTCGAGACCCTGCGCGAGCCCTTGGAAACCGGGCGGGTTTCCATCGCGCGCACGCTGCATCGCACCGACTACCCCGCCCGCTTCCAGCTGGTTGCCGCCATGAACCCGTGCCGCTGCGGATGGTACGGCAGCAACCTGCGCGCCTGCCGTTGCACGCCTGACCAGGTCGCCGCCTACCGCGCACGCCTCTCCGGCCCCTTGCTCGACCGCATCGACCTGCAAGTGGAAGTCCCCGCCCCCGCCGACGATTGGGCCGACCTGCCGCCGGGAGAACCATCCGAGGCCGTGCGGCGGCGCGTCCAAGCCGCGCTCGACATCCAGTACCGGCGCCAAGGCTGCACCAATGCCGCCCTGGCGCCGGGGCAGGTGGAAACGCATTGCCGTCCCGATCGAGCCGCAAGCACCTTATGGAAACAGGCGATGAAACAGTTCGCCTGGTCGGCACGCACGGCGCACCGCGTATTGAAGGTCGCGCGCACGCTGGCCGACCTCGCCGGCTCGACGGCGATCGAGAGCGCGCACATGGCCGAGGCAGTGCAATTCCGGCGCCCCTTGCAGGAGCTGCAAGGGTAAGTGGTGCCAGGCGGTCCGCTGCAAGTGCGCTCGCAAGGCCGCCACTGAGCCGGAACGGCAGGCGCTGCACCTAACGCAATCGCTCGGGATCCAGGTGCGCAGGCGCCTTCCGATGCACGAGCAGATTCAGGCCCCACATCAAGACGCCGAGCACGAGCAGCCAACCGGCCACTTCGTATTGAATAGTGTCGCGACCGGTGAAGGGCGTGACCATGAAGAGACATACCAAGGCGCCCAACGCGGCAACGGGGGCCGAGGTGCGGAAATGCGCATGCTCGACGCGGTCGCGCCGGAGCACCAGCACGGCCACGTTGACGAACGCGAACACCGCGAGCAATAACAGCGCGGTCGTGCCGCCCAGCGCGCGGATGGCCTCCGAGTCGCTGGCGGCGGTGACGAGCACGATCAAGCCGATCGCGAGCACCGTGGTGAAGACAATAGCAGACCACGGGGTTTGGGTGCGCTCGTGTACGTGCGAGAGAAAGCCCGGCAGCACGCCTTGGCGCGACATGCCATACAACAGGCGGCTGGCCATCATCATGTTGATCAGCGCCGAGTTCGCCACCGCAAACATGGAGATGATGGGCATGATGGTTTCGGTGGGTAATCCGGGGGCCGCCCGCTTGACGACGAGCACCAAGGGCGTAGAGCTCGAGGCCAGCTCGCCCACCGGAATCAGTGCGACCGCGCAGATGGAGACCAACACGTAGATGACGGCCGTGAACCCCAACCCGGTCAGCAGCACTTTGGGGAAGATGCGGTGGGGATCGTGGGTCTCCTCAGCCATGTTGACCGAATCCTCGAAGCCCACCATGGCGTAAAACGCCAGCGCTGTGGCAGAGGTGATGGCGAGAAACACGCTCTTGTCCTCGGGGGTTTCGAACGCCACGACGCGCGAGAAATCGGCACCACCCCGGCTCATGGCGTAGAAACCGAGCAGGATGACGAGCACGAGGCCGCCCAGCTCCACCAGGGTCAGCACGACGTTCGTCTTCACGCTCTCGGAGACGCCCCGCAGGTTGACCAGCATGACCAACAGCATGAAGCCGACGGCGCCCAGCGTGACCCAAAGCGGGTTAGCCTCGACGTGGAACGCCGCGAACAAATTGGCGGCAAAGGCTTGCGACGCAGTCGAGGCCGAGGTCAGGCCGGAGCACATGACCGTGAAGCACACGAGGAAGGTAAGAAAGTGCAGGCCGAATGCCTTGTGGACGTAGAGGGCCGCGCCGGCGGCACGCGGATACTTCGTCACGAGCTCAAGGTAGGAGAACGCCGTCAGCAGCGCGATGAAGAAGGCAGCCAAGAACGGTGCCCATGCGGCGCCGCCCACTTCTCCCGCAACCTGCCCGGTCAGCGCATAAACGCCCGTTCCGAGAATGTCCCCCACTATGAACAGCAACAGCAACTTCGGCCCCATCACCCGCTTCAGCGGGGTATCGCCCGAGTCTGGCCTGTCGGTCATCGCCGGCCTCTTCTTATCTATGCAGGTCCTTCGATTCTAGAGGGCGCCGCCGCCCGCGGCGCACCGGCGATGCAACCGAATGTCTCTTCCCCGCTCATTCTTGCGCGACGAATCCGACCTCTTTGATGATGCGCTGGTACTTCTCCCAGCCCGCCCGGACTTCCCTGGCAAACTCGTCGGGAGGCACGGAATCCGGCGGCGAACCCAGCTTCATCATGGCCTCCGAGACGTTCTGCGAGAACACGGCGTCCTTGACCAAGGCGTTAAGGCGCGCCACCTGTTCTTTCGCCATGCCCGCCGGACCGAGGAAGCCGCTCCAATCCTGGAACACCACGTCGGCGTACCCTGCCTCGGCCATGGTGGGCACATCCGACATGGCGGGCGAACGCTTGCTCCCCGTCGTGGCGAGCACACGCAGCTTGCCCTCTCCGCGTTGGGGCGCGGCCTCGGAAAGGGGGGCGACCACGGCGGCGATGTGTCCTCCCAGGCAATCGACGAGGGCCGGGGCGCCACCTTTGTAGCTGATCAGCCGCAGCGGGACCTGTGCCGACTTGGCGAACTGGGCACCGGCGAAATGTTGCGTGGACCCTGGCGGGGCGCCGAAGGTGCTTTGTTCGGGGTTGGCCCGGGCCCAAGCCACGTAATCCTGCAGGGTCTTGACGCTCTGCGGCACGGCCGGGCCGACCGCGAACGCCACCACGCCGCGATGAGTCAGGGCAATAGGCGTGAAATCCCGCAGCGTGTCGTAGGGCATGTTCTTGTACACGTGCGGATAGATGACCATCGGGAACGCGGGCGTGAACAGCACCGTGCTTCCGTCTGCGGGTCGCCCTTTCACGTATTCGGCGCCGATGCGGCCGCCGGCGCCCGGCTTGTTTTCGACGATCACGGTCTCGGCATAGGCGCCCCGCAGTTTCTCGGCAATCAGGCGCGCAATGACGTCCGTCCCGCCTCCTGCGGGGAATCCCACCACGACGCTCAGCTGCTTGACCGCGGGCGCGCCTTGCGCGGCGGCGAACCGTGAATGGAAAAGCGCCGGAAGCGCGGACGCTGCCGCGAGCGCTCCGATGAAGTCTCGACGAGTTGGCATGCGTATCTCCTCTTTGGTGTCATGGGGCCGATCTTTCTGTCAGCTCGATACTCGGTGCATCAATTCCTCGCCCGCCATGAAGCGCCTCGCGTTCTCGGCGAGCCCTTCGGCCATGCGCTCCAGGCCGCGCGGGCTACCAGCGCCCGCATAGTGGGGCGTCAACAGCAGGTTGGGCGCTTTCCATAGCGGATCGGAATCCGGGAGCGGCTCGGGGTCTGTCACGTCCAGCCCGGCGCCGCCGAGTTGTCCGGATGCCAGTGCGTCGCAGAGCGCAGCTTGGTCGATCACCCCGCCGCGCGCAATGTTGACCAGCAACGCCCCCCGCTTGCACTGCGCGAACTCCGCCCGCCCGAGCAAATGGCGCGTCTGGGGCGTGAGCGCAATGCTCGTGACGATGACGTCCGCCCGCGCCAACGCCTCATGCAGGCGCTCCATGGGCAATGCCTCGTGCACCCATTCATCGCGCTGCGCGGCGCGTGACACGGTAAGCACGTGCATGTCGAAAGCCCGCGCCCGGCGGGCAATCTGCCGACCGACGTAGCCGTAGCCGACGATGGCCAACGTGGCGCCTTCGAGCGACGATGCACTGCGCGCCATGCTGCGGTCCCACGTGCCGCGGGCCCGCGCCTCGACGGCATCGGGCAGGCGCCGGCACAAGGCGAGCATCAGGGCCAGGGCATGCTCGGCCACCGCCACGGCGTTGGCACCGGCTGCACACGTCACGGCAATGTGGCGCGGCAGGCCAGCCTGTTCCAGTTTTTCGCGGCCGGCCGTCAGGACGTGCATCCAGCGCACCTTGCTGGTTGGGGCCTCCAGGGCTTGCACCAGCTGCCGCGCCTGGTCGAGCGGGGGGTCGTATAGCGCCAGGGCATCGGCGCTCGGCAGGCGCGCCAGGACGTCATCGAGGCTTTCGACCGTCACCAACTCGAGTCCTTCGACCGCGCCCAGCCGTTCCAGGATTTGCGTGCGGCCGATCTTCGCATTGGCCCAGTAAAGAAGACGCATGAAAAACACTCCGTGATTGAATCAATTTGGGGCGGGAGGGTGCGCGCGCAGGGCTTCTTCGTCTATGTCCGATCCCCACCCGGGCCGGTCCGGAACGCATACGCATCCATCTTCGAGGCGCACTGGGTGGGTCAGGAACTCGCGGGTCCACGGCGCTTCGTCGTACCGCAGCTCCATGATGCGGACATTGGGCACCGCCGCGCACAAGTGCGCGCTCATCAAGGTGGCCAGCTCGCCTACGGGGTTGTGGGGCGCGATGTGGGTCTCGAATGCGTCCGCCAAGGCGGCGATGCGCACCGATTGCCAAACGCCATTCCAGATCGGGTCCACGATGGCCACGTCCACGGTCCGGCCGGCGATGAATGGGCGATACTCGGACAGCCCGTGCAAAGACTCGAGCGAGGCGATGGGCGTGCGGGCACTGTTACGGATGAGCGCCAAGGCCTCCGCGTCGCGCGTGTCGAGCTCGAGCCAGAACAAATTCAAGGGCTCGAGCCGGCGCGCGAGCCGGATGAACCCCTCCGTGCGCTGGCTGAAACCCACGTCGAGCATGAGACCAAAATCGCGCCCCACGCCTTCGCGGAACGCATGAAGTTGATCGACGATGGCCTCGATCTGCCCGTCGCTGATGGCTCGGTCCAAGAAGCCGGGCTGGATGCGAAAGCCGGCGTTCATCATCACGGGGCCACCCGGTTCGAAAAACACGGCATTGGTCTTCAGCGCCTTGAACCCGGCTGCGACCGCTTCGCGCCCGATCCGCGTGAAGTCCTGCAGCGAGCGCACCGGTTCGTAGCCGAGGCGCTCGTAGAACGCGGCATGGCGCACGCGAAAGCTGCCGCAGTGGGTCCAGTACGCAGGGACCTTGTCGCGGAACGGGCCGCCGAACAAGCGATAGACCGGAATGCCGAGCGATTTGGCATGGACATCCAGGCACGCATTCTCGATGGCGGCGATCGCCTGGTGCGACAACCCCCCAGGGGCGAGGCGCGTCGTGGCCAGCAACGATTCGCTGAGCATGCCGGTGGCGCGCGGGTCCATCCCCACTGCAATGCGCGCGAAGCCGTGGATCAGCGGCGTCAGCTCCGCGCCGGACAGGCCGTCATAGTATTCCGACCAGCCGACCAAGCCATCGTCTGTGGTCAACTTCAGGTAACTGCACACCCGATAGCCGCCATCGGCCTGGAAGGTGTCGATGCGCGCGATCTTCACTCCCTCTCCTTCGCCGTGCCCATGCCCGGCCTACCCATGGCCTTCAAGAGTTTTTGCAAGCCGCTGTAGAGCGCGGCCTTTTCCTGGGGCGTCAGCACCTCGAGCAACGCCATCTGTTTTTGCTGCGCCACGGGAAAAAGCCGCCGCGCAATGGTGCGCCCCGCGTCGGTGATCTCGACCACGAGGCGACGACCGTGTGTTTCATCATCCCGCATGGCTACCAGGCCGCGCCGCTCGAGCCCGCGCAGCACGCGCCCGGCCTGCGCCTTGTCTACGCCGGTAATGCGGCACAACGCGCTGAGCTGCATGGACGGGCTCTTCCACTGCGCCAGGCGCGCGATCAAGCGCCATTCGGTGGGCGTCAGCCCGTGCGCCTTGGCGTATACACGGGTGATGTCCTGCTGCGCCGCCGAGGCAACGCGCTGCAGCAGGGAGACGGGATAGTCGTCGAGGTCGAGCCGCGTGGCTGCGCCCGCCGTCAGCCATGGACACTCGGGCTGCGCCACGCGCCTTGCCGGATGAATCGATGTAGACATGTCCACATGTTCGGCGCGCAATGTAGACTAGTCAACAAATGGATCTGCGGATTTACCCTGGGTCGGCGCGCATGGTGCCCGGCGTAAGTCGCGCATTCCGCGCTATGCTATTCTTGCGAGCTTCGGGCTAACCCTTACCTCCTCTCGTACCCATGTCCGCACCCATCCGCGGGGGGTGAAGTCGCCATCCCTCTCAGACAGCCGACCGTGACGCTTCCCATTCTTCCCCCGGGTGCGCGAGGAGCGCGCCCATGAACGTCTTCCACATTTATTTCTCGCTCCTGAGCCTGCTCGCGCCGCTCATGGTGGTGATAGGCGTGGGCACGATCTGGGGCAAGCTCGGCCATCCTTTTCCCGCCCAGTTCGTGACGGTGCTGGCCACGACGGTCACGACCCCGGCACTGGTGTTCTACACCCTGGTCACGACCCAGCTGAGCGACGAGGTCATGGGCAAGGTGGCCATTGCCACGGTCCTGGCGCTGGGTCTCTGCATGGTGGCCTGTGCGATCGCGCTCAAGCTTTGCCGGCTGCCGGTGCGCAAGCTGCTCCAGACCACCTCGTTCCCGAACGCGGGCAATCTCGGGCTGCCCATCACGCACCTGGCATTCGGCGATGCGGGCCTGTCGACTTCCATCGCGTTCTTCGCCGTCGCATCCTTCATCCAGCACACCGTTGGCGTGCGCACGCTGCCGAGCGCGCCGGGCATACCTGCGCCGTGGAAAAGCCCCATCCTGGTGGCTTCCGTGCTCGCGGTCGCTTGTCGGCTGCTGGGATTCACGCCGCCTCAATGGATCATGGACTCGGCCCAGCTGTTGGGGAGCATGACCGTTCCCCTGATGCTGCTGGGATTGGGCCACGCGCTGGCGCTCATTCCCCCCGCCGGACTGTCGCTCGGCGGTATCATCAGCGTGATGCGGCTCACGTTCGGCCTGGGCACCGGGGCGCTCGGCGCCTGGCTGGCTGGATTGCCGGCGGACATGATCGGCAACATTGCGCTGCAAATGGGCATGCCCTGCGCCGTGGTCAGCTATATGTACGCGCGGCGCTACACCGACGTGGGCGATACCTCGGCCGGCGCGGTGCTCATCTCGACGCTGGTGTTCCTGGTGCTGGCGCCTTTTCTCATGTGGCTGCTGGGCGCGCCCGTGGCGCGCTAGCGCCACCGGGCTGCGTCTGCGCCTCGAGCCAAGCCAGCCAGCGCATGGCATGCTCGCGGCTCTCGCCGCACATCTCGGGCGCCGGCATGAGGGAGGCGCACACCGCCGGCCGCTCGGGCCGCCCGAATAGCCTGCAGCGATTCTCTTCGTCCAGCTGCGCGCATCGCACGCCGGCCGGCTTGCCTTCGGGCATGCCCGGTATGGGCGAGGTAATGGACGGCGCGGTGCAGCAGGCGCCGCACCCGGGACGGCATTCCATCTCCGGCTCCATCAATCGGCCCGTACCGACTGCACGAAGGTCTCGGCGGCTTCGCGCGGCAACTCATCCTCCCGGCCGAGCGCGACGACCTCGATGAGATGACTGCCCAAGACATAGACCCGCCCCAGCATCCACGATGGCATGTTGGCCGCAGTGCCGTGCACTTCCAATTCGACCGCCCGGAGGACCTTCCGGGTATCGGAAGGTGCCTGCTTGAGGCTGACCTCGCGCCGGTAGGTCAGCGTTCCGCGAAGGTTGGCGCGCAAGACGTCTTCGAACGCATCGGCAACCCTGGCCAGCTCGGCCGGGTCGTTCATGATGGAGTCGGGAAGGACGATGTAGCCGACGGCAAAGATCGAGGAGTCCACCGGCGCAATGTCGAAGGTGAGCGGCAAGGTGTGCCCGGCGATGTCGACCTCGCGCCGATCGGGCCGCGGCCGCGCAGGAAAAGTGACGCGTACCGCGCCCTCGGCCGTCGGCATCTCGCGCCAATCGAACTTGGGCGAGCATGCCGCGAGCGCGGCCAAGAGCAGGACGAAGAAGATGCGAAGCGGCATGGACATGGGGGTTCCATCGGCATGATGCGCCGCCAAACGCCGGCCAGGCGCGACAAAAGGGTACAAGCTGTTACACCAGACCAGTCGGCCGGGCGCGAGCGGCTGAGCGACAATCCGCCTTTGAACTCAACCCGACACGGACAGGATCTGGAATTGTCGCTGATTTCCATGACGACCGCTCCCGACGGCACGCAACTGGCCGTTTACCGTTGGGACGTGCCGCCCCGGCCCGAAGGGTACCGGCCTGCCTACCTGCTGCACGGCCTGGGCGAACACGCCGGCCGCTACGAAGGCCTGGTGCGCTGGTTCGCCGCCCGCGGTTGGTCGCTTGCTGCGCACGATCACCGGGGACATGGTCGCTCGGGCGGCAAACGGGGGACGCTGCGCACAGAAGAAGATCTCGTCATCGACGCGGAACACCGGCTCGCCGAATACGAACGCGAAGCCGGCGCACCGCCCCTGCTGATCGGACACAGCCTGGGTGGCCTCGTGGCGACACGCGTCGCGCTCCGCGGCAAAGTGCCGCTGGCCGGCCTGGTCCTGTCCTCGCCCGCCTTTAAATTGGAGCTGTCGGCCGCTCAACGGTGGCAGCTCGACCTGTTGAACCGGTTCGCGCCCGACCTGCGGGTCGGCACGCGGTTGAAAATCGCCAAACTCTCGCACGACCAAGGGGTCGTCGACGCCTACGCCAACGATCCCCTCGTGCACGACCGCATCAGCGCCCGCCTGCTGCGCTTCATTGTGGCGGGCGGCGCCCAGTCCATCGCCGAGGCATCCGGCCTCAAGGCCCGTACCCTCCTCATGGTGGCCGGGGATGACGCCATTGTCTCGCCCGCCGGCAGCCGCAGCTTCGCGGACTCCGCGGCGCCCGGCAAGCTGGCGCTGCGCTGGTATCACCAGGCGTACCACGAAGTGCTCAACGAGGCACCGGCACTGGCCGCCCCCGTGTATGCCGACCTGGAGACGTGGCTCGCCACCCTCGACGACCGGGTTTGAACGGCCCTGCGGTAATGGGCTATCCTAGGCGCATGGAATCGCTCCGGCGCGCCGTGTCGGCGCCCACCACCTCGCACCAGCCCTGCTCGACGCGCGTCACCGCGCGTCGCGTGCTGTCGTGCGCGCCGATTCTGCTTCGCTCCATCCCGGCCTTTCACTCCTGAGCCCGGCGATCCCCTCCTCCCCACCACCTTTTCGTGACCGATCGCCGGGCTTTCTGAATCCACCGTATTCAGCGCCGCCCTGCGGCACGACGTTTTCAGGAGACAGGCATGCAAACCAGCAGCCCCCCGATCATTACGATCAACGAACTCGACTACGTTCGCCTCACCAGTCTGCTCAATCAAATGGAGCGCGAACCCGCGCCCGGCTCCACCCCGGCGCTCATCGCCGAGATACTCGACCAGTCGGACCAGGTCGACCCGCGCGAGGTGCCGGCCGACGTCGTCACCATGCATACGCGGGTGGAGGTCGAGGACGGCAACGGAACCCGGCTGATCACCCTGTGCTATCCCAAGGAGGCCGACGCCAGCAAAGGCATGGTCTCCGTGTTTTCGCCCATGGGCGCCGCGCTGCTGGGCGTCCGGGTTCCAGGCAACATTTCGTGGACCCCGCCCGACGGCGAGCGGCGCGAAATGCGCGTAGTGCGGATCGACTACCAGCCCGAAGCCAACGGCGACTACACCGCCTGAACGCCCCGCTTCCCCGGGGCAGCCGAACGACGCGCCCCCTTCCCGGGCCGGCTGCCTCCGCGCCCGGCCATGTTAGAGTAGCTCCCGAGCCGGTGCTTGAGAGTTAAACGGGAAACAGGAGGACCCCTCGCCGGGGATCTAACCTGTGCTGCCCCCGCAACGGTAAGCATCCCGTCCGCGGCCCAGCCGCGCGACACGCTGCATCAAACCCACTGTGCCGACCTGCCCACATCCTCGGGCGCAGGTCGCATGGGAAGGGGATGCGGCCATGGGTGCCAGCCCGGATACCGGCCGGCTCACGGTCTTCGAGACCACAACGGGGGAAGCGCCGCGGGTGGGCGGCGAACCGAGTTCATCAGCCTGGATGGCATGCCCGGGCGCGCACCTGCGCGCGGCGCTTCCCGAATCGCAAGCCGACGTGCGGGGATGCGCGTCAACGACGAACGAAAAACCATGTCATCCAGCCTCAGCTCCCGGCGCCTGGCAGGCGCCGCCGGCGCACTGCTTTGCGCCACCCACGCCCAAGCCCAGATGCTTCCCGGGCCAGTCGCCCTCGAACCTGTCACGGTCACTGCCTCGCGCATCGAACAACCGCTGTCACAGGCCCTCAGCGACGTCACCGTCATCGATGCCGACACCATCGAACGCGCGGGACAAAGCAGCCTGGCCGACCTGCTCCAGCACACGCACGGCGTGGACATCGCCACGAACGGCGGGCCGCAGACAACGACCAGCGTATTCCTGCGCGGCGCCACCAGCGGCCACACGGTGTTTCTAATCGACGGGCAGCGGGTGGGCGGATCGACGGCAGGCGTCATGGGCCTCGGCGCGATTTCGCTCGCAGAAGTCGAGCGCATTGAAATCCTGCGCGGCCCGGCGAGCGGCCTGTACGGCGCCGACGCGATCGGCGGCGTGGTCAATATCATCACCCGCCGCCCCAGGGCCGACGGGCCCTTCCAACCGCGGGGCTCAGTCGGGCTCGGCACCTGGAACACACGCAAGGCCGACATCGGGCTCGCGGGCCGGCTCGACCGCTGGACGTACTCCCTGTCCGCCGGCCATGCCCGCAGCGACGGATACAGCGCCGCCAAACCGAATAATCCAGGCGGGGTCTACAACCCCGACCGCGACGGATACGAGCTGGACCACGCCGCAGGCCGACTAGGCTATGCGTGGCGGGACGGCCAAGAATGGGAAGCTTCGTTCTACCGGTCTCGCCTGAACGGCCGCTACGACGGCAGCCCGACGTTCGACGACCGCAGCGTGCAGCGCATCGAAAGCTATGCCCTGGCCAGCCGCAATCGCATCAACGACGCCTGGAGCAGCCGGCTCAGCGTGGCGCGCACCGTCGACGACAACACCAGCATCTACGGCCCGGGAGACACCGGCCGGGGCCGGTTCCGCACTCGCCAGACCCTGTTTGCATGGCAGAACGACCTGGCCCTTTCTGCCGGACAAACGCTGGCGCTCGCGGCCGAACGGCGAGTCGAAGACATAGACGGCACGATTGCCTACGCGCAGGACAGCCGCATTACCAACGCGGCGGCGGCGGTATATCGCGTCGACCTGGGCCGCCACCACCTCCAGGCGAACCTGCGGTACGACCACGTAGCCCGCTACGGCGGCCGCACCACGGGCGGGCTCTCATACGGCTACGACGCGGCACCAGGCTGGCAACTGACGGCCGCCGCCAACACAGGCTTTCGATTGCCCACTTTCAACGACTTGTATTACCCCGTCTACGGGAATCCAAACCTGCGCCCCGAAACCTCACGCAACGTGGAGGCCGGCCTGCGCTACCGCCACGCCGCCGGCGAAGCGAGCGTCCTCGCCTACCGCAACGAAATTGAAAACCTGATCCAGTACCAGGGCTACACCCAAGTCGCCAACAAGAACGCCGTCATCAAAGGCGTCACGGTGAGCGCGACGCAGCGGCTGGGGGCGACCACCGTGCGCGGCAGCGTCGACTGGATGGACCCGCGCGACGACAACACCGGCCAGATGCTCACGCGGCGACCGCGCACCGCCCTCAAGATCGCGGCCGATCATCGCATCGGCCCCTGGCGCCTGGGCGCCGAATGGCTGGCGAGCGGCTACCGGATGGACAACTCCTTCAATGCCACGACGTTCTCCAACGAAGTCACGCGGCTGGGAGGCTATAGCGTCCTCAATCTCGTCGCGTCGTATGACATCGACCGCAAGACGCAGGTCCAGCTGCGATGGAACAATGTGACCGACAAAGACTACGAGCTGGTGCGCGGCTACGCCACGCCGGGCTCGAACGTGTTCGTGACACTGACCTACCGGCCTTGAGGACGAGATCGTGAAAGGCCCTTGCGCATGGATGACCGCCGCCCTGGCAGCAGTCCTGGCCGGCGGCGCCGCGGCTGGCGCCGCGATGGCGAAAGACGCCGCGGGCAGGGAAGTGGTGCTGCCTGCGCCGGCCCGGCGCGTCGTGTCGCTGGCGCCGCATGCCACGGAACTCATCTTTGCCGCGGGGGGCGGCCGGGCGCTGGTTGCCGTGGACCGCGACAGCGACTACCCGCCGCCCGTGCAGCCCCTGCCCCGCGTCGGCGACGGCACGCGGCCCGATGCAGAACGCCTGCTGGCCATGCGGCCAGACCTGGTCGTGGCCTGGGCTTATGCCAGCCCCGCCGCCCCGGGGAGCTTGCCCGGGCTCCTGGATCAGTTCCGCATCCCCGTCTACTACAGCAGCCCACGCCGGCTGGAAGACATTCCCGACGAAATCGAACGCCTGGGCGAGCTCCTGGACACGTCAGGCGAAGCCCGTGCGGCGGCGGCCCAGCTTCGCGAGCGGCTGCGGGCCCTCGCCGCCCGGTACGCGGGCCAACGGCCGGTGCGCGTGTTCTATCAGGTCGGCGCGCGCCCCATGTACACCATCAGCGGCCGCAGCATCATCAGCGATGCGCTCCGACTGTGCGGAGCCATCAACGTTTTTGCCGAGCTGCCCGCCGTCGCCCCACTGATCAGCTCCGAAAGCGTGCTGCACGCCGGTCCGGAGGCCATCGCCATTGGCCAGACCGGCACCGCGGCCGAGCAGGAAGTAGAGAAATGGCGGGCGTTCGGACCGGCGCTCCGCGCAGCGCCCGACCACATCTGGACGTTAGACCCGGACACCATGCACCGGCCCGGCCCGCGCATGATCGAGGCCACCGAACGCTTGTGCGAACGCATCGACGCGGTCAGGGGCGATCAACCGGCGGCCCGCGCACCGGGGCCGCCGCCGTTGCATCGTTGACGACCCGCGCAACGAAGCGGCCTGCGGCCCGGCAGGAAAAATCAACTAAGGGGGAAGAAAACCAAGGGAGGAAAAGCGGGAATGGCGCGCCCGGCTGGGATCGAACCAGCAACCCCTGCCTTCGGAGAGCAGTACTCTATCCATTGAGCTACGGGCGCGTAGCCATGTATTGTACCTTGCTCGGGCGATTTCGTCTTTTCCTCTTCGTCCCCCTTGTCGAAGGGCCGCGTCCGGGTCCGGAAATCGACGTTGAACCGAGATACCTGCCTACCGTTATAATCGGGCGTTTATGTGCAGGACGACAGCCGACCGGGGAGACAGGCGGCGGCGCATCCTCGCTTCACAAGTATCAAAGCAAGCAGTCATTCATCCGATAAACCGTCATGCGCCGGGTGCGCCCGGCCTATAGACTTGCAGGACTTGGCAATGAGCAACGCGCAGCAGAACCACACGGAAGAACATGCATCGCCGATCAGGACGCCGCGACAACTGATCACGTTGGTCATACTGGCCTTCCTCGTCCCCATCACCGTCATCCTGCTGCTCGTCAACTTCGTCGCCAGCGGCACCAAGTCCAACGCCGGGTCGGATGCGCAAACGCCGGAAGCCATCGCGGCCCGCATCAAGCCGGTGGGCGGCTTCGAACTGCGCGACCCCAACGCGCCGCGCGTCTTCCAGACCGGCGAGGCCGTTTACAAGGCCGTATGCGCTACCTGTCACGCAGCTGGCGTGGCAGGCGCACCCAAGTTCGGCGACAGCGGCTCGTGGGCCAAGTTCATCGCGCAGGGGTACGACGCCATGCTGAAAGTGGCCATCGAAGGCAAAGGCGCGATGCCCGCGAAAGGCGGCAACCCCGACTTGGACGACTTCGAAGTCGCGCGCGCCGTGGTCTACATGGCCAATAACAGCGGTGCCAACTTCAAGGAACCGCCGGAGCCCGCTCCTGCCGCGCCGGCCGCCGAGAACCAGGCCGCTGCAGAACCTGCAGCGCCCGCACCGCAAGCCGCCGCCGCGCCGGCCCCAGCGCCCCAAGCTGCCCCGGCTCCGCAGGCGGCGGCCCCGGCCGCCGGCTCGACGGCCGACGGGAAGAAGCTCTACGACTCCACCTGTTTCGCCTGCCATGCCGCGGGCGTTGCGGGCGCGCCGAAGTTCGGCGACAAGGAAGCCTGGGCCAAGTACATCGCCACGGGCATGGACGCCATGGTGGCCGTCGCCATGCAGGGCAAGGGCGCAATGCCTCCCAAGGGCGGCGCTGCCAACGCCACGGAAGCGGAAATCCGGGCCGCCGTCCAATATATGGTCGACGCGGCCAAGTAAGCCATCCGCGGAACCGAACTCCGGTTCCCAAGAGAGAAACGCCCCGGCTGCCTTGCGGCGCCGGGGCGTTGTTCATTGCGTCAAGCCGATCACAGCGGCCGGATGCCGATGAATTTCAGCTGCGACAGCTCTTCGATCGCATAGCGCACGCCTTCACGCCCAAAGCCGGATTGCTTCGCCCCGCCGAAGGGATACAGATCCAACCGGAACCGACTCGCCTCGTTGATCCAGAGCGAACCCACCTCGAAGCCCTCCGCGAAATGGAAAGCCTGCGCCAAGCTGCGCGTGAACACGGCCCCCTGCAACCCGAAAGGCGAATCGTTGGCCAACTGCAAGGCATGCTCCGCATCGCGCGCCCGCTGCACGACGGCCAGCGGGCCGAACACCTCTTCCGTCCAAATGGGGCTGTCGGCGGGCGCATCCGCCAAGATACCCGGACTGACGATGCAGCCTTGCTGCACGCAGCCCCGACGACTTCCGCACCTTCCTCCAGTCCGAAATCGAGAAATGGGGCAAGGTGGTTCGGCAGTCGGGGGCCGCGGTCAACTAGCCCCGCCCGGCGGGGGCGTAGCGCCGCGCCTCCTCCTCGCTCATGCCCAAGTATTCCCGCAAGACCGCTTCCGTGTCCTGTCCCAGCAGGGGCGGGGCATTGCGGTAGCGAACGGGCGTCTCGGACAACCGCAGCGGGCTCGCGACCGAAGGCACGGTGCCGGCCAGCGGATGCGGCAGGTCCAGGCGCAGCCCTCGTGCCTGGACCTGCGGATCATTGAACGTCTGGTCGATGGTGTTGATGGGGCCGCAGGGCACGCCCACGGCCTCCAAGCGCTCCAGCCAGTAATCGCGCGGCTTCTTGGCCATGATCTCGGCCAAGATGGGCACCAGCCTGTCGCGATGGATGACCCGGTTGCTATTGGTGGCGTAATCGGGATCGTCGGCCAGGTGAGGCGCCTCGATCACGCCGCAGTAAGCGCGGAACTGGCCGTCGTTCCCGACCGCCACGATAAGGTGGCCGTCCGACGCGGCGAAGACCTGGTACGGCACGATGTTCTGGTGGGCGTTGCCGGCGCGGCGCGGCGCCACGCCCGACGTCAGGTAGTTCAGCGCCTGGTTGCCGAGCATGGCCACGACACTGTCGAGCAGGGCGATGTCCAGGTGCTGGCCCAGTCCGCTACGATGGCGCTCCTGTAGCGCGGCCAAGATGCCCACCGTGGCGTACATGCCGGTCAGGATGTCGGCGACTGCCACGCCTGCCTTTTGCGGACCGGCACCGGGCAAGCCGTCGCGCTCGCCCGTGATGCTCATGAAGCCCCCCAGCCCCTGGATCATGAAATCGTAGCCCGGCCGGTGCGCGTAGGGGCCGAACTGACCGAAACCCGTGATCGAGCAGTAGATCAGCCGGGGGTTCACCGTCTTGAGCGAGGCGTAATCGAGCCCGTATTTCGCCAAGCCACCGACCTTGAAATTCTCGATCAGGATGTCGCATTGAGCCGCGAGTTGGCGCACCAAGGCGGCGCCCTCCGGTGTCGAAATGTCGAGCGCCACCGAGCGCTTGTTGCGATTGACGCTCAGGTAATAGGCCGCCTCGGAGGTTTCGCGGCCCTCTGCATCCTTTAGGAACGGAGGCCCCCAGCTGCGAGTGTCGTCACCGCTCCCCGGCCGCTCGATCTTGATCACCTCGGCGCCCAGATCGGCCAAGTTCTGGGTACACCACGGACCGGCGAGGACACGCGTCAGGTCGAGGACGCGAATACCAGCCAAGGGAGAAGCACGTTCAGTCATGTTCTGCTCTGAAGTCAAGGCGCCGGGAGCCCCGGCAGTTGCAACGCGGTCCGTAAGCTTACCTCAGGCCCCCGGCCGCGCACGGCGCACGTGGCGATCCGAAGCCCGGATCATCCGGAACGCAAAGGCATCGCAACCTCGCTCCTCTCGCCCGCCCCGCCCGTCACGCTCCGTGAAGACCCCTTCTCATGCGCTCACGACCGGGGCGGGACACGGCGCGCGGGCCTTCCGTATGCTGCACGAAACGAGAGCCAGCCCATGGCCCAGACCAACTCTCCGGAGGAGCCAATATGGTACGCATTGCCTGTGCATTGACCGCCTGGACGTCTGCAGCGATCGCCCCGGGGCCTCGCCCCGACCGCCCAGGCCCAAGACATTCCCCGCAAATCGATCACCATGCTGGTGGGCTTTGCGCCCGGCGGCGGCGCGGACACGGCCGCCCGGCTGATCGCCAAGAAATTGAGCGAGAACCTTGGACTTTCGGTGGTCGTGGAAAACCGGGCCGGTGCCGGCGGCAATATCGCCCACGACCAAGTGGCACGGGCCGAGCCTGACGGCTCGACCATCCTGCTCGGCTCCATCGGCCCGCTGGCAATCGCGCCGCACCTCATGAAACTGCCCTACGATCCGGTCAAGGACCTTGCGCCCATCACCATGGGGGTCAACTTCCCGAACGTACTCGTGACCCATGCCGGGCTCGGCATCAAGACACTGGGTGAATACATCGCGCTCGCCAAGAAGGACCCCTCCCGCCTGAGCTACGCCTCGACGGGCGCCGGATCGGCGTCCCACCTGGCGGGCGAACTGCTCAACCAACGGGCCGGCATCGACGTCGTCCATGTCCCGTACAAAGGAGGCGCGCCAGCCATGGTGGACCTCGTGGCCGGCCGCGTCGCATCCTATTATTCGACGCCCTCCTCCGCGCAACCGCACATCGAGACCGGCAAGATCACCGCCATCGCCACCACAGGGCTGAAGCGCCCCGCCTTCATGCCGGACATCCCGACCATCGCGGAATCGGGCATACCCGGCTTCAATGCCACCAACTGGTACGCTTTCGTCGGCCCCGCCAAGACGCCGGCGAAGATCCTGGACCGGTGGAATGAAGAGATCGTAAAGGTATTGAAAGACCCGGACGTGGCCGGCCAGCTCATCAAGCAGGGCTGACGCCGGACCCCATGACCCGCGAAGAACTGGCCAAGTTCATCGCGAGCGAATCCGCCACCTGGGGCGCCATCATCAAAGAGCGTGGCATCAAGGTGCAGTAGGACTCCCGCGCCGACCGGCCCGCATTTGGCGGGCCGGCGCTTTTTTGCGTTCTTCCTGATTTTCCCGTTTTCCTGACGCAGCCTACGCGCCGGCCGCCGCACCCTGCGGTTAACCCTCTACCGCCCTCTAATAGCTAGTAGTATAGTTTACTGATCTATTAGCAAAGACGGCAGACTCGCATCCGCCGCACGCGTCCACCGCGCTCGAAGGAGACAACCTTGCAGCTCGATCATTTCTGGCGCGCCAGCTTAGTAGCGCTGGCGCTGGGGTGCGCCGCCGGCGCGCATGCCGAGAACTTTCCCTCCCGGCCCATTCGTTTGCTGACCCCCTATCCTGCCGGCCTCACACCGGACGTTGCAACCCGCGTGCTGGCCGACAAGCTGAGCAAGATCTGGGAGACGCCACTGGTCATCGAAGCCAAGCCCGGGGCGAACGGTTTTCTCGCCCTTGGGGGGGCCAAGCAGGCAGCGCCCGACGGCTACACGCTCGTCGTCGTGGGCGACGCCCACATGACGACCAACCCCAAGCTGCTCACTTCCGTCCCCTACGATCCGCAAAAGGATTTCCAACCGGTCTCGCTCTTCTTCCGCGCGCCGTTTCTGTTCTATACCTCGTCCTCGGCGCCTTACCAGAGCATCGGCGACCTCATCGAGGCTGCCCGCAAAGACCCCAAGAAGATCACGTATGGCACGCCTTACGTCGGCAGCCCGGCTCACTTCGGGGGCGCGATCCTGGCGCAGGCCACGGGCACCCAGATGATGCCGGTGCACTACAAGGAAGGCGCGCAAATCTATACCGCCGTGGCGAATGGAGATATCAGTTTCAGCGTCGCCACCATAGGCTCGGGGCTCCCGTTGGTGAAAGCCGGCAAAATGAAGATGCTGGCCACCGCCTCGAAAGAACGCTTGGCCGACTATCCACAGGTCCCCACGGTCAAGGAATCGGGCGGTCCGGACCTGGTGGTCGAAACCTGGGTGGGCTTGATGGCGCCGGCCGGCACGCCCGCAGCCGTCATCGAGAAGCTCAATGCGGGGATCACGCAAGCCTTAAAGGATCCCGAGTTAGTCAGCAAGTTCGCCGCGCTCGGCATCGAGCCGCAGGGCAGCACGCCGGCTGAGCTGCAAAAGCGGATTGGCGACGAACTATCGGAAGTGGAAGCACGCATGAAACGGCTGGGCATCTCGATCGAATAGCCTAAGCTCTGCCCAGGGCGCGCCTCGCCGCCCTTACTTCAATCTCATGTGCACCCGCACGAAATCGCTGCGGAACAGTCCCTGCGATTCGTAGAGGAGGACTTCTTCTTTATCGAAAACCGAGCGAGTCACGACCATGATGGCGGTATTCACCGGCACGTCGAGCAATTGAGCGACTTCGAAATCCGCGTTGCTAGCTTGAATGGTCTGCTCGACGCGGCCGATGCGATCACCGGAGTGGTTTTGTATCAACCTCATGGGTACCGGGGAATTAAAGGCCTTTTTCCCCACGTTGCGGAAAATCGTACGTTCCACGTATGAATCGCCGACGAAGTACGGTATCTGGTTGTGCTTTTGCAGCCGGCGCAAGTGCTGATAGCCATTGGGAGACAGCGTGCCGCCATGATGGTTGATCGACTGCGGGCGCATGACGGTACTGCTCTCCAGCCATTCGATCTGGATGTCCGGCTCGTTGTTCACCAGCGCATCCCAACTCGTAGGGATGTCGTAAAACACCCCGCTTTGCGGGCGGCGCAAGACAAAGGTACCGCGCCCCCTGTAGCGACCGATCAAACCTTCCGCCTCAAGGAAACCGATGGCATGGCGGATGGTGGCGCGCGCTACCCCTTCCTCCCGCGCCAATTCGTCCAGGGACGGAATTTGCTGGTTGACCGCCCACTCTCCGGTTTCAATCCGCTTCCTGAACGACATGACGAGCTTGACGTAGAGCGGGGTCCCGATTTGCGTCAGATTCGCGATGGCGGTCGACGATGTCGCGCGGGAGGCGATAGGCGGAGGCGTCATAGAAACATATATGCTGGTCGACTAGATGTTCATTCTACAGACTTCTTCGCGACTGCCGGCGCAGGGGCCCGTAAGCTATATTCGTCCGAATGAGCATCGAATCCGTCCGCGCTTTCTTCGCCGCCAAGGCTCCCGACCTCTCCATCATCGAACTAGACCAAAGCACCGCCACCGTCGAATTGGCAGCCCGGCATCACGACGTCGAGCCCGGCCAGATCGCCAAGACCCTGTCGCTGCGCGTCGGGGGACGCGAGATGTTGGTAGTGACCTGCGGCGACACGAGGCTAGACAGCAAGAAAGCCAAAGCCGTGTTCGGCGGACGGATCAAGATGCTGCCCGCCGATGAGGTGGCGGCCATCACCGGTCATCCGGTGGGTGGCGTGTGCCCCTTCGGATTGGCTCGCCCGTTGCCGGTGTATTGCGACGTCTCGCTGCGCGCTTACGACGAAGTCCTACCTGCCGCCGGCTCCACGCACAGCGCGGTGCGCATCTCCCCGCAGCGTCTCGCGCAGCTGGTCGATGCGGAGTGGGTAGACGTCTGCAGCAGGCCCACGCGGGCCGCCGTGCCGCTAGCGGCGCGAGACGACGACCTATTTCAGGTCGGTGTGGATCTCGACGAAGTCGCCCCGAAAAATCCCCAGTGATTCATAGACGAGGACGCCCTCCCGGTCGAGAACCGAGCGCGTGACGCGAATGACCGGCGCACCGGAGGTCAGGTCCAGCAGGCGCGCCGTATCGAGGTCGGCAACGCCTGCGCGCACGGTCTGTTCGGCATGGCCTATGCCGCCGGGTAATCCTGCGTCAAGCACCTTCAACGGGATGGGTTTGGCGAGCACGTCGGCGCCAATGCTTTCGTAAACAGTTTTCTCGATATAGGTATGGCCTATGCCATAGGGGATGCGGTGACGCACCAGTCGTCGCTTCAACGCCTGGTAGGTGTTACCCAACTTCGCGTTAGCGTGGACCGAGGCGGGCGGTTGGGCACACTCGTGGGTTTCCAGCCATTCCACGTCGATGTCGGGCCGTGCGCCGGTGATTTCGTCCCAGTTCATGGGAATGCGATACCAGATATTGGACTGGGGCCTGGCCATGACGAAGGTGCCCCGGCCGCGATACCGCCCGATCAACCCCTCGGCCTCGAGCATGCCCAAGGCATGGCGGACGGTGACGCGGCCCACGCCAAATTCCTGCATCAATTCGTCAAGAGACGGAATGCACTCGTTCAGCGGCCAGGTACCGTCCTCGATGCGTTGGCGAAACAACGCAAAGAGCTGAGCATACATCGGCAGACCGCCACGTGCACCATTGCTCGCGGCGCTGGGAGCTGCGGTGTCGGTATGGGCGGCCGGCCGGCGTGCTGGCGACATGAAGGGGTACCTGCTAGAAGCGTTAGATCTGCAAAAAACGCAAACACGTATTGTGCCGGGGTAGGCGGCGCGCTGACAATGCAAGCCGCGCACCTACTCAAGGCGCCAACGCGATGACGTCGAGCACGTAGTGCGCATTGCCTCCCGGCGCGGCATTGGCATCCGCCACCCCAACGGCCAACCGCGCCGGCGGGTCTTCCGGAAAAAACGCCATCCATGCCTGATGAAACGCTTGGCGTTTCTCCAAATCGTGCAAATAGAGCGTCACTTTGACCACATGCCGCAACGTGGCGCCCGACGCAGCCAGCACGGCCTCGAGATTGCGCAATGCCTGGCACGCCTGCTCATAGGGATCGTCCGGCATGCGGTTTGTGGCAGGATCGCGCCCCCGTATGGCCGACAGGAACAAAAAGCCTCCGGCACGTACGCCGGGCACCATGCCAGCCATGCGCTCGGGAGCGTCGGGCGATTGAGGCATGGTCTGCCTATCCATTGAGAAACTCCCGGATGATGGCAGCAGTACGGTCCGGCGCATCAGTCTGCACCTGGTGGCCCGCGCCTTCCACCCATTCGAAGCGAGCATCGGGCAGCATTTCCGCCAAGGCGCGCCCCGTGGCAGGCAATGCGAAGGTGTCGGCCGTTCCCCACAGGATCAAGGTGGGAATGCGCCGCGTGAGGGCGGGCAGTGCTTCCTGCCATTGCGTCTGTAGCCTGAGCACGGGATCGCTGCGCACCAATTCGATGCCCTCGGCCATGCGACGGAAGGCCTCGAACGCGCCCGGCCTCGTAGCGGCCTGCTGGCGATCATCGATCAGCTTGTCGGTGATGCGCGACTTGTCGATGATCAGGGCTTCCAGCAAGCGCTTCATTGCATCACGCGTGCCGTCGTAGCCCATCAGCGCCCGCATGGCTTCATTAGGTTCCTGCTTGATACCCATCGACGTCGCAATGGTTAGCGACGACACGATGATCAGCTTCTCGACGCGGTCCGGATGCAGCATGGCGTAGTAGGCTCCCGACCAGGCCCCCTGCGAATTGCCCAGCAGGCTGAACTTGTCAAGGCACAGTGCATCGACGAAATCCGCGGTATGAGCCGTACGGCTAATGAGCCCGTACGGGGTTGGTGCACTAGGATCGGTTAGGCCAAACCCACCGATGGAGTCAGGCGCGAGCACGCGAAAATCCCGGCCCAGCAGCGGCAGAACCAGGCCCATGCCCGAGGCGCCGGAGGAACCCGCACCACCACCATGCAGGGCCACCAGTGTCTTGCCGTCGTCGCCGGCCTCCGAATAGTGGGTCCGCACGCCATTGGCCAGCACCCAGCGAGAACGTATTCCGGTGTCGCTCATTTCGATGTCTCCTGTCGATTAGATGAAAGGGGAACGAGGCCGCGCTCCCGATAGGCCTGCACATAATTCAGGCCCAGCGTGCCGGCGAAATTCCGTATCAAGAGCGGATGCACGCCCCACTCGTACAACGTTGCAAGGTCGCGCTCGCACAGCACGCGCTTTTCTTCCTCGTCCAAGCGGTATCCTTCGAACGCCTCGGCCGCACCCGCCTCGAACGCGGCCCGCAGCGCCGGTTCTTTGTCGAAGCGGAAGAGATAGCGCTCCAATCCCGATCGACTCATGGTCCTTCCTCCTTGCGCGGCAAAGCGATGTCGCTCATGGCTCGAGCTCCGCCACTGCGATGCCGGTCACCCACGCGGCGACCGGCTCATAGGCCAGTACGCGCGCCCGACGAGCGCGCGCCGCGCCGGCTGCTAGCAGCCAGTTCCGAATTTCGGCAGCCCCGTTTCCCGCACTGCGCACCACCTCGCCCGGGTTCCAGGACGCGATGTCGTCAAATCGGCCCGCCGAAAAATCTTCGAGAAAACGGCGGTCGAACGCCTCGTTGATGCGGCCGGTCTCGGGCAAGCCGACCCAATGACTAAGCCCTCCCGTGCCCAGGACGGCCACGCGCGGAGCAAGTGTCTGCCGCCGCAACGCTTCGCCCAACGCTCGCCCGAAAGCCAGGCAGCGATCGAGCCGGGGAAGCGGTTCCACCGTGCAATTCACGTATATGGGCAACACGGGCGCATCCCACCCCTTGAGCAGCAACTGCAACGGGCAGGAAAAGCTGTGATCGAGCGGCAGGTCGCGGGCGCTCGCGGGATCAAAGCCCGCTTCGACCAAATCCGCATGAATGGCTTCGCCCAAGCCTTCCACGCCGGCGTAGTCGCGCTTGGGCACCCCGAACTCGCCGTGGCCTGGGAAGTAGGCGCCGGTACCAACGGCAAAGAGCGGCAACGCAGCATAGTCGAAAGTGAGGAAATGATCTGTGGCCGCCACAACAATCACGTCGGGACGGGCAGCCTTGAGCGATGCCGACAACGCCCCAAAGCCCGCAAACACGCGCTCGGCCCGCGCCAGGTCATCGGCATCGCCTTTGGGCGCCCGCATCATCGCCCCCGTATGCGCAGCGGCGGCAGCCCATACGACTTCGCCCATCGTCATGCCCCCGGATCCAAATAGCGGTGCAGGAATGCCACGAAACGTTCATAGGTCTGCGCGGCGGCTTCCGGGGAATAGCGGTCCAGCGTACTGTCCATATAGGCATGGCGCGCGCCCGGATAGATGTGAAACTCCACCGGATGCGGCGACTCAGCCTCCAGCGCAGCTTTCAGCGCCAATGTCTGCTCCATGGGGATGGCCTCGTCTGCTGCGCCGAAATGCAGCTGCATTGGACTGCGGATATGTGGCGCCAACGCAATGCGCGAGCGTTCCCGACCGTCGGGCGTATAGGCAGCCGGAACGATGGGCAATGCATACAGGACGACCGAGCAAGCCAGGTCCTGGGTTTGCGCCGCCCACGCGAGCACCGTCCCTCCGCCCAGGCAATACCCGAGCGCGCCGATGCGGTCCGGCGCCACCCGCGGCAGCGTGCGCAACCATTCCAACGCCGCCTGGCAATCGGGCACGATCAGTTCATCGCGGGCCGCGATGAAGGCCTTGCTGCGCCGCTCTTCGGCCGTGGTGTAGTCCTGAGGCGGGCGACCACCGATGCGGCTATACGGATCCACCGTCAACACTACGAAGCCTTCCGCCGCCAGGCGCCGGGTTTCCTCTTGCCGGTGCTCTGTCACGCCCAAGTTCTCGGGCGCACAGACCACCGCGCCAAGCACGTCCTCGCCTTCTGGCTCGGCCAGATATCCGCGGATTTCGTCGTTGCCACTGGGAAACGTCACCCAGCGTCCCCCGCTGTTTCTTTCGACCATACCGCCCCTCCTCTCCTCTCTTATGCCGCCACTTGTATGTCGAACAACGACGCTTCGCCTTTACGCCGGACTTCAACGTCGAGCAGGGTCGCACAATGCGGGCACGCGTACTGGACCACTTCAAGATCGTGGTGAATGCGCACGCGCGGCCCCAGCTCGTCCGGCGTGGCGAGATGCCAGCGGGCGTAGTCTTTCCAGTTCTCAGAGGCCGGCGCGACCGCACCGTCGCAATGGTTGCATACAAAGTATGCGGCGCCCCCGCTGCGCACGATGCGCCCAACGTCGCCGACGATTGCGACTGGCTCGGATTCCGCTACCGCGGGGCGGGCAGCCAATGGCTTGCCCGCGGGCCACGCCATGCGCCGTCGGCGAATCGCCGCACGGGCCGCCTCGGTAGCTACCTCATCGACGCCCTGCGCACCGGCCACTACACCGAAAATGCGCTCAGCCACCTGCGGCGAGAACACGCCCGCCGCCACGTCGCGTGCCACTGCGGACACAGGACGAAGCAAGGGATCGCCCCAGCCACCTCCCGCCGTGGGATTGCATTCGTATACATCGTCCTTGCCAAATGCGAACTCGGGTGGCTTGGCGGTGAACTCGACCTCCTCGCCGTCGAGCCCGTCCAAACGATCGGGAAACACGCCCTCGGCCATCCATTGCCGGATATTCGTGCTCCGCAGGAAACGGCGATGATTGCAGCCGCTGGGATAGCCTCCGAACAGGCCCCGCGACGTGGGCGATTCATAGCCGTGGCAGGCGACGAGCGATTCGACCTCATCTACCCCGTGCAGAACGAAGGCCGCCCCCGCGGCCTGGCCGCCGACGTTGCGGCCGGGTCCAGAGCTATCGGTGACGATGCGCCGGTACATATAGAGCACCGGCAGTTTGAGTTCGGTGGTCTCGACATTGGGCGCGCGTCCCGCCGTGATATTGCGCTGGCCCGAGACGGTCACACCGTCGCGGTGCGCATAGGCGCCTCCCCCTGACAACATGACCTCGAGTATGGGCGCGGTGGCAGGCTCGCCATACTGGTTCTTTCCGTGGATGTGAAACAGGTCGGGGCCGCTGGCCGGCGCGGCCTGCGCTTCCGCGAGATAGTCGGGATGCGTGGCCATGAGTTTGGAGATGACTTCTGTGGTGGTCACCTCCACGAGCCACATTGCGCCCAAGGGCCCCTGGCTGCAAGGCGCCGGAAACTTGCACGAGACGATGGAGCCTTCGTGCGAAATCACCTCCAACGGCCGCAGCAAGCCTTCGTTCCATGGCAGGTCGTAAGCAATTACGGGCAGGATGCCCGCATACACGCCGGCCAGCAGCCCGGTTCGCGTGGCGTTGACGAATCCCGGCGCCTGCGGATCGGACCCGGTGTAGTCGAACTGGATGCTGTCGCCCCGTTTGCGCAGCTCGACGTGGATCTTGTAGACCTTGTTATCAAAGCCGTCATGATCCAGAAAAGCCTGGGCACGAAACACGCCGTCCGGCAGCTCGCGCAGTCGGTTGCGCATTTTGGTCTCGGACAGCGCCATCATGCCGTCCATCACCGTCAACACCGTGTCCACCCCGTACTTCTCGATGGTATCGAGAACACTCTTGACGCCGATGTTGTTGGCCGCCATCAATCCTTTCAAATCAAGGCTCAGATTGGTGGGAAGACGCGACATGCCGGTAATGAAGTTCAGCACATCACTGCGCAGTTCGCCGCGATCGATGATCTTGACGGGTGGAATCAACATGCCTTCCTGGCGAATGTCCTTGGCCATCGACGCGAAACTGCCCGGCACCATGCCGCCCACGTCCAGCTGGTGCGCGCAAGCGCCAGTCCAGCCGATGCGCTTTCCGTCGACGAAGATGGGCGCGAGCACGCCTACGTCGGGACAATGCAGCGCTCCTTTGTGAGGATGGTTGACGATGAACATGTCGCCCGGATGGATGCCGACGGTGTCTTCGCAATCCTCGATCACGTGCTTGACCATCAACGACAGCGAAGCCGCATGGAACGTCACGGTCTTACCCATGGTCACCACTTCGCCGAACGCGCGGTAAAGCCCGGTATTGAAATCGGTGGCCTCGTTCACCAAGGCCGATCCCGACACGGACGCCAAGGTTGCCGCCTGCTCGTCTGTGATCGACAGCAGACGGTGCCGGATCACTTCGAACGTGATCGGATCCACCTCCTTGGCGGTGTATTCATAGACCTGATGCATGGTTGCCTCGATATCGTTATTGAGTGCGCGCAATGGAAATCACGAAGTTGCCGTAGGGCTCCATCTCGGCCGTTTGTCCCGGACCGACCACGATGGTGGTGTCGGGGCGTTCGATAATGCACGGGCCTTCGATGCGATGCCCTGGCCCCACGTCTTCGCTTCGATAGATGTCCGTAGGTAAGAAGCCGCGGCCGTAGAAATAGACTTGGCGCTGCGAGACCGGCCGGTTCGAACGCCCAATTCCGTCGACTTTGTGCGGGACGGGCTTGATGACCGGCGAGGTGCCTTCTACCCGCACCACGGTGAACTCCACGCCCGAGCTGCGAAGTGCCGTGTTCTTGCCATATATGCGCTCATACTGGGCCTCGAATGCGTCCACCAATGCGTCCACCTCCGCGGCCCCCAGCACACCGGGCGGCACTTCTACGCCCAGTTCGTGAACCTGCTGCCGGAAGCGCATGCCAACGTAGCGATGAATCGTCACCTCGTCACCCAGCGCTTCGCGTGCGCGCGCCTCGATCTGCGCAAAGCCTTCGTTCAACGCCGCGATGTCGATATGGTCGGACGCACGCTTGAAACGCGCCGGCGCATGTTGGGCGATCGCAAGCGAAAACGACCGGTGGCGATCGCCGGTCACCGTGCCATAGGCAGAATGGGCGGGCCCCGTATTCGGCACGACAATGGTCCCGATTCCCGCAACTTCGGCATACTGATGCGCATGGGTAGGCCCGGCTCCCCCGTATGCCATCAACACGAAATCGCGCGGGTCGTAGCCTGCGCGCAGCGTCACCCGCCGCAGAAGATCGGCCATTTGATTGTTGGCCACTTCCCGTATGCCGGCCGCCGCCTCTTCCAGGGTCATTCCCAGTGGCTCGGCGACATACTTGCGCACTGCCTCGCGCGCAGCCTCGAGGTTTAGATTCATGCGTCCGCCAAGGAAGTAACGCGGATCAATGATGCCCAGCACCACATCGGCATCCGTGATCGTCGGTTCGACGCCGCCGCGCCCATAGCAGGCGGGGCCCGGGATCGACCCAGCGCTTTCCGGACCCACGGTGAGGTGCCCGTCGGTGACGCGCGCAATCGAACCGCCACCCGCGCCGATGGCCGTGACTTTGATGGACGGCAGCGCCACATGGAAACGGCCTACTTCGCGTACGGTCTCGAGCAATGGCTGGCCGTCCACGATCAGGCCTACATCGAAGCTGGTACCCCCCATGTCGGCGGTCAATACATTGCGATAGCCCAGCAGCTCCCCAAGCTTTTGCGACGCGAGTACGCCGCCTGCCGGGCCGGAGGTGAGAAGATTGGCAGCCTGGAACGCCGCCTCGGCCGCCGGAAGCACGCCCCCTCCCGATTCCATGATAGAAATCGGCCCCTTGAAGCCAAAGCGCCGGATCGCGCTTTCCAAGCCGTTGATGTAGCGGTGAATGACGGGCCCTAAATACGCATTGATGGCCGTCGTGGACGTGCGCTCGTATTCCCCGATGATGGGCACCAGCAGCGACGAGGTCGTGACGAAGGTACCTGGGGCCTCTTCCTCGACGAGCTCGGCCAAGCGACGCTCATGCTCCGGATTACGAAACGACCATAACAGGCTAATCGCGATCGCTTCGACTCCGGCGGCGCGCAGCTCCCGTATTGCTTGCCTGGCCTGCGCTTCATCCAACGGAACGATGACGTCGCCCTTATAGTCCACCCGTTCGACCACGCCCTTGATTAGGTCCCGAGGAACGATGGGATCGGGCACTCGCCGCTTCGAAAAATGCGAAATCTCGTGTGGTGGCGTTCCGATCCAGCCCCCCATGGCGCGCTGGATGCGCAGTGTGTCTTCAAACCCACGGGTGATAAGCAATCCGGTCTTGGCCCCTTTGCGCTCGATGAACGCGTTCGTAGCGGCCGTCGTGCCATGAGAAAAGTATTTCAGTCCCGCCACTAGCTCGTCGGTGGAAATGCCGAGCTCCTCGGCGGCCAATTTCATTGCGTCCAACACGCCGCGCGTGCGGTCCTCGGGCGTCGTCAACGCCTTGAAGATGCGCACTTCGCCGCCGTCGGACAGAAGAACGAGGTCGGTAAACGTTCCCCCGATATCCGTACCTATGTAAGACACAAGCCTTTCCTCCAAGTGCCGCCCTGCCGGGGCGATCGGGTCGCCGAAAGGGGCGCCCGGGTGCGCCGGATCGCAGCTTCCAAAACAGGCCTCATTAGAACCCGAAAAACATTCTATGTATAGAACTATAGAAAGTTAAAAGTATAGGTAATTACCCTTTTGGGGCTACACTTCCCGTCGTCTGGAGGAGCCGTGGAGAAATGCGGGAAATGGGGGGGCCTGGCCCCGCCCTATTCCTTCTTGAGCAGGGACTTCAAGCGGTCAAGGCGTTGCTTGGCCGTGAGGCCGGGATTTTCGTCCGCCACTTTGTCGTCTTCCAGGCCCATTTCCTTGATGAACCGCGACGGCTCGCGCGGGATGTCTTCACGGCCCCGTTTGCGTTTCTTGCACCAGGTAAGCGTCAGGGTGCGCCGCGCGCGGGTGATGCCGACGTACATCAAGCGGCGCTCTTCCTGAACCCGCGCCTCGAACGACTCGGCCGCCTTGGCCGGGTCGCCTTCTTCATCGTCCTTGCCGAGGTGGGGCAGCAGCCCTTCTTCGACACCGACCAGGAAGACGTGCGGATATTCCAGCCCTTTGGACGCATGCAACGTGGACAGCCGCACGACGTCGGGGTCTTCGTCGTCGCTCTTCTCCAGCATGGTGATGAGCGCAATGTGCTGGACTAGCTCCATCAGGCTCATCTTGTCTTCCTCGGCCTTGCGCTTGAGCCAGCCGAGCAGGTCGAGCACCGTCTGCCAGCGCGCCTGGGCGCCACGCTCGTCGAAATGGTCGTACAGATAGCGTTCGTACCCGATGGCGCGGACCAGGTCGTCGAGGATTTCGGAGGCGGTTTCGCCGGTCGGCGCACCGTCGCCCTTGGCGGCCCCAGCCCGCCACTGCAGGCGGTTGATGAACTCGCAGAACTCGCGCAGCGGCGCGAGTTGGCGCGCCGAGAGGCGCTGCTCGAGCCCGGTTTCGAACACGGCCGCAAACAGCGAGATTTCCCGCTCGCCCGCATAGGCGCCGAGCGCTTCGAGCGTAGACTGCCCGACCCCGCGCTTGGGCGTCGTCACGGCGCGGATGAATGCCGGATCATCGTCGTCATTGGCGATCAGCCGCAGATACGCCATGATGTCGCGCACCTCGGCCTTGTCGAAAAAGCTTTGCCCGCCCGAGACCATGTAGGGAATCTTCAAGTTCCGCAACGCCTGTTCGAACACGCGCGCCTGGTGGTTGCTGCGGTACAGGATGGCGAAGTCGCGCCAATGCGCCTTGAGCTCGAACCGCGCCGCCGAAATGCGCATGGCGACCGACTCGGCCTCGGCCTCTTCGTCTTCCATGGGGACGACCGTGATCGGATCGCCAACCCCGAGGTCCGACCAGAGCTTTTTCTCGAATAGCTTGGGATTGTGCGCGATCACGTTGTTGGCCGCGGCAAGGATGCGCTGCATCGAGCGGTAGTTTTGCTCGAGCTTGATGACCCGCAGGTTGGGATAGTCGGTGGTGAGCTTGGCCAGGTTCTCGATGGTCGCGCCGCGCCATGCGTAGATGGCTTGGTCGTCGTCGCCCACGGCGGTGAACATGGCGCGCGGCCCGGTCAACAACTGCACCAGCCGGTACTGGCACGCATTGGTATCCTGGTATTCATCCACTAGCAGATAGCGCAGCCGGGACTGCCAGCGTTCGCGCACCTCGGCATCGGTTTCGAGCAGGCGCGCCGGCAGGCGGATCAAGTCATCGAAATCGACTGATTGGTAAGAGCGCAAGGTGGCGTTGTAACTCCGGTATACCCGCGCCGCGTCGCGCTCGCTTTCGGTCGATGCACGACGCTCGGCCTCATCGGGTTCGATCAACGCGTTCTTCCATAGGGAAATGGCGCTCAGGACGGCGCGTATGTGCCCCTTGTCGGTGCTGGCGACGAGGTCTTGCACGATGGCCATCGCGTCATCGGCCGCGAGAATGGAGAACTGGGGCTTGAGCCCGACGAGCTTGGCCTCCTCGCGCAAGATCCTCACTCCCAGCGAATGAAAGGTGCTGATGGTCAGCCCCTTGATCGCATTGGGCGGCGCGATGGCCTTGACCCGTTCGGCCATTTCGCGCGCTGCCTTGTTGGTGAAGGTCAGCGCCGCAACGTTGCGGGCATCGTAGCCGCAATCGCGCAGCAGATAGCCGATCTTCTGCGTAATGACCCGCGTCTTGCCGCTGCCCGCGCCGGCCAAGACCAGGCACGGCCCATCGAGATACTTCACCGCTTCGCGCTGCGCCGGGTTCATGCCCGCGTCGATCGGAGGCAGGGCGAAAGATGCATTCGTGTCCGATTTCGATTTGTTCAGCCGCGCGGCGGCGCGGTCCATGGCTCGAGTCGCGGCGGAATGAGAAGAAGTCATGCAGGTCGGGTAAATCGAGGGCGCGCAAATGCGCAGGTAAGAATGACGCAGGAGAATCTCGCGGCGGGCAGGCGGCGGCCGAAAGCCATCAGATTTCCAGCGGGTCGACTTCCAGGTACCAACGCACCCGGGAAGCGGCCGAAAGCTGGGGCAGCGCGGCCATCCAGGCCCGCAGGAACCCCTGCAGGGCCGGGCGGCTGTTGCTTTCCACCAGCAGCTGGGCCCGTTCGACGTTCGCCACCCTCACGACGCGCAGCGGTACGGGATCATAGAGCGTAATCCGGGACAGCTCCGTCGACTGGGACAAATCCGTCCCGGTTTCGGGATCGGGCCCCTCCGCCAGGCGGCGCGCGCAGGCCAGGAACGCCAGGGCCTGCGCCAGTTCGCGGGCCTCTGCCGTCAACAGGGCCTGGTAGGCAAACGGTGGCAGGCCTGCGGCCTCGCGCTCCCGGAGCGCGTAACGGGCGAATCCCGGGTAGTCATGGCGCACCAGGGCCTGGTAGAGCGGTTGCTCAGGATAACCGGTCTGGATGTAGACCTCGGCCGGCGTGCCGGCGCGCCCCGCACGGCCGGCCACCTGCATCAGCTGCGCGAACAGGCGCTCGGGCGCACGGAAGTCATGCGAGAACAGCATCGCATCGGCATTGAGCACGCCGACGAACCCCAAGTTCTTGAAGTCGTGTCCCTTGGCGACCATCTGGGTGCCGACCAAGATATCGATTTCGCCCGCATGCATGCGCCCGAATAACTCCTGAGCACTGCCCTTGCGCCGCGTGCTGTCGGCGTCGATCCGCGCAATGCGGGCGCCGGGAAAAAGCTCCCCCAGGTGTTCTTCCAATCGCTGCGTCCCCCGCCCCATGGGCTGGAGATCCTGGTTCCCGCAGTCCGGGCACGCGGCAGGCACGCGATGCTGCCAGCCGCAGTGGTGGCAACGCAGCTCGTGGCGGGCGAGGCCGCCGGGCGTACGGGGCGGATGGCGGTGCAACACCATATAGGCGGAACAGCGGTGGCAACCACTGACCCAGCCGCAGGCATCGCAGTGCAGCACCGGCGCATAGCCTCGGCGATTCAGGAAGATCAACGATTGCTCGCCCTGCGCGAGCCGCTGCGCCACGGCTTGCACGAGCTGCGGCGCCAGGCCTTGTTTCAGCGGCTGATTGCGGGTGTCCAGCAACCGGATGCGGGGCGGCTCGGCTGCCAGCGCGCGTTGCGGCAGGCTCAGTAGCAGATAGCGACCGTTCTGCGCGTGGTGCCAGGTTTCCAATGAGGGCGTGGCCGAGCCCAGCACGATAGGCACGTTCCGATCGCGCGCCCGCCAGATCGCGAGGTCGCGCGCGGAATACCGCAGGCCTTCCTGCTGTTTGTACGAGGGATCGTGCTCCTCATCTACTACGATGAGCCCCAGCTCGGGCAACGGCGTGAACAATGACAGGCGCGTGCCCAAGAGCACCCGGGCCTCGCCCCGGACGGCCCGAAGCCAGGCTTCCAGCCGCTCGCCGTCAGCCAGGCCGCTGTGCAGCACCGCCACGCCGGCCGGGCCCGCAATGGCCTCGAAACGGCGGCGGAACACGTTCTCCAGTTGCGGTGTCAGGTTGATCTCCGGCACCAGCAGCAGCACCTGGCGGCCCCTCGCCAATACGCGCTCGGCGACGTGAAGATAGACCTCGGTCTTGCCGCTGCCGGTCACCCCATGGAGGAGGACGGGCTTGAAGCCGGAAATTTCCGCCACTGCGTCGACGGCTTCCTGCTGCGCCCGGTTCAGCGACGGACGCTTCGAAAGTGTTTGCTCACTATCTTGCTGTGCCTCGTTCTCTTGGACCTTGGCTGCCCGTTTGGCGCGCGCCGCGCGGGCATCGAGGCGCGCCACCGGCCCACCCCCGGCCCGCTTGCCTTGGTAGGCCGCCGGTTTACGCAGCGGCCCGGGCAGCGCCGGCAACATGACCTCGCCGACCGGCCGGTGGTAGTAGTCCGCGGCAAATGCCGCTAACTTAAGCCAGTCTGCCGGCAAGGGAGGGGTGTCGTCGAGGATGCGCACCACTTCCTTGACCTGCGCAGGGTCCACGGCGGGCGCGCCGGGTGTTTCCAGGACGATGCCCACCATCTCCCGACGACCGAAAGGCACGATGACCCGTACCCCCGGGTCCACCGGCCGCGGCGACCGATAGTCAAACAGTCCGGGCAGGGGAACGTCCAGCGCAACGCGGACCCAAACCGGCGTTTCCGTTTCGGTGGGCGAAATCACTGGCATGTGAAGGGGGGCGATGTGGACAACTGGGAGCTCCGGCGCAAGAGGCCAGCCGAACGGCTGAAAACTTAAAGTAAAACCTCTGAAACCTTCCTAAACCCGTCCCCCATCAACATTTTTTCTCCCCGGAAAGCCTGTGGATAACTTTGGGGAAAACCGGGAGAAAAAACCGTTGATAACTGGCATGGCCATGCGTCGGCTCCGGGCACAAGCAAAAAATCGAGCAAAAACTTCTTTTATTTCAATGGCTTACAACGACATTCCAATGTGGATATCAACTCGCAAGTGGTGTGCCCGGGCGGCGGGAAATTGTGCATAAGTCGAATTAGGCCTGGGCACAAGCCGGGTTAGCCCTAGCCCGGGGCAACACTTATTCACAGCGCCGCATCAGCGGCTTTCCGCTGCTCGCGGCTATACGCATGCACGGTCTCCACGAGCACGGCTACTGCCTCAGGCGGGGTGAACTGGGAAATGCCGTGTCCAAGATTGAAGACGTGCCCGGGCCCGGCCCCATAACTGTCGAGCGTGCGGATGACCTCCGCCCGGATCGCCTCCGGCCCGCCGAATAGCGTCATGGGATCCAGGTTGCCCTGCAGCGCGACGCGATCGCCCACGGCCCGGCGGGCAGCGCCCAGATTGACGGTCCAGTCCAGGCCCACGGCATCACAGCCCGAGGACGCAATTTCTTCCAGCCAGATCCCGCCACCCTTGGTAAACACGATGGCCGGCACCCTGCGCCCCTCGCGCTCGCGCACTAGGCGCCCGAGCACGCGACGCGTGTAATCCAGCGAAAACTGCTGGAACAGGCCGTCCGCCAGTACCCCACCCCAGCTGTCGAAAATCATCACGGCCTGGGCGCCGGCCTCGATCTGCGCGTTGAGGTACAACGCCACGGCCTCGGCATTGACCGCCAAGATGCGGTGCATCAGGTCGGGGCGGCTGTACATCATCGACTTCACGGTGCGGTAGTCGCTCGATCCCGCACCCTCCACCATGTAACAGGCCAGGGTCCAAGGGCTGCCCGAGAAACCGATCAGCGGCACCCGTCCATGCAGCTCGCGGCGGATCTGGGAGACGGCGGCGAACACATAGTCGAGATCGGCCATGTCCGGCACCGCCAACTTGGCGACGTCATCCTCGGTGCGCAGGGGCCGGGCGAACCGCGGCCCTTCCCCGGCAACGAAATCCAGGCCCAGGCCCATGGCATCGGGCACCGTCAGGATGTCGGAGAAGAGAATCGCCGCGTCGAGCGGATAGCGATCCAGCGGCTGCAGGGTCACCTCGGTTGCGTAGTCCGGGTTCTTGGCCAGGCCCATGAACGACCCCGCACGGGCGCGGGTGGCGTTGTATTCGGGAAGGTAGCGGCCGGCCTGGCGCATCAGCCAGACCGGCGTGTATTCGGTCGCCTGGCGCGCAAGAGCCCGCAAGAAGACATCGTTCCGAAGAGTGGGCTCAGACACGTCACACCTCAGCAAAGGGAAGCCAGGGATTTTACCCCCCGGCAGGAGCGCCGTGCCTGCGCGATTCAGGTTCGATTGTTATCGTGCCAGCAACAATATCCCAGCCATGACCAGGAACGGCAGCAGCACGCGCGCCGCGGCGGTCAACACTTCGGCGGCGCTGAATTGGAAACGTTTGACGGCCGGGGCCGCAACGGCTCCGGGTGACATAGAAGTATGAATGGTATGCGGCGTCATGATGAACTTCCTCGGTAAAAGGCGTGCGCGCGCCTGCCAACGGCAGCGGGCACTACGATGCGTAAGACCTCTGGTTTGCGGCGCAGATGCGCCGGGAGACACGGCCGGACCTAACGGTAAGGTTCGGGGACCGAGGAAGCGCGGGAAACGCGGGCAGAAAAGCGATTGCCTGCCGCATGCGACAGCGGCATGCGATGGCTGAACGGTTCTGTACCGGGCGTGACAGGGCGCCTTGCGCTCGGTCCGCCGGATTGCGGGCTGAACATGGGGTCGCTCCTTTCAAGAAGGACAGTTTTGGCTTATTCAGTATAGCCCGTCATTGCTCGCGCGCCGTAACATGATTATTCGGTATCATTGAACAATGGATCGTCTCACGCCGCTGCGCGCCTTCCTCGCCGTCGCCGAAAGCGGAAGTTTCACTGCGGCCGCCCGCAAGCTCGGCGTGTCGCGCTCGGCCGTCACCGGCCACATCCAAGAGCTCGAACGCCACCTCGGCACGGTCCTCTTGAACCGCACTACGCGCCGCGTCTGGCTCACCCGGGAAGGCCAGCGCTACGCCAACCGCGCGGGCCGCCTGCTCGAAGGGTTGGAAGCGCTGGATGCGGAAATGCAATCGCGCAGCGGCCGGGCCGAAGGCCATTTGCACGTAGAGATGGCCGAATCGGTGGCCAATGCCCGGGTCATCCCGCGCTTGCCCGAGTTCGTGCGCGCTTATCCCGACATTTCGCTGCGCATTTCGCTCAACGAAGGCGTGGTGGACCCCACCGTATCGGGTGCCGACATCGGGTTGCGCGTCGGTCCGCTGCGCGACTCGACCCTTCGGTTCAAACTGCTCGGCCGCGGCAACTACATCATGGCTGCCAGCCCCGCCTATCTCCAGCTCTACCCGCCGCCCCGACACCCCGACGAACTGCGCCAGCACCGGCTCATCGAGTTCTGGGATCCGGATGCCGGCCGCCCCTACGATTGGCAATTGGTGAAAGGCAAACACAAAGCGAGCGTGCCGGCCCAAGGCCATCTCATCGTGGACAACACCCGCGCCGGCCTGACCTGCGCGTTGGCCGGGTTGGGCATTTACGAAGACTTGGATTTCCTGCTTGCCCAGTCCCTGGCGGAGAAACGGCTGATCCAGGTATTGCCAGACTGGAAGCGCCCCGGACCGCCCATCGCCGCGCTGTATACCGCGCGGCGGCCCGCCCCTCCCCACGTCAAGGCCTTCGTCGATTTCCTCGCGTCGGTGTTCGCAACCGGCCGTTCTTGAGCCCGGCCGTCCGGGCATCCCTACGCTGCCCGCGCGCCATGTAGGCCGGGGCGGCCAGGCCCCCACGCGCCCTTCGGCCGGATGCTCGACAGCGCAGGGGGGCGACCGGAGGCAACCCCGCCGTTACGGACGACACCCGCTCTCTTTTCTGCGATACGGCTCGGCCGTGATCGCATGTTTGCGCATCAGCTGCCAGAACGCGCGCCGGTTCTTGCTGGCGGCGCGCGCGGCCTGGGAAATGTTGCCTTGGTAGCGCGCAAGCATGTCGGCGATGTAGCCGCGCTCAAACTCGGTCACGACCCGCGCCTTGGCGATCTGGAAAGCTTCGCGCTCGCCTTCCTCGAGCACAGGCGCAGCATCCATGGATTCGAGCGGCTCGTCTTCTCCGGAAGCCATGCCCTCGCTGGAGAAGCCCCGCTCCCCGCCCAACCGGACGGCATGTGCCAATCGCGTCTTGAACTCTTCCGGGCAGATCGGATAGCGCACGAAGTCGTGCAGGCCGAACGAAAGCAAATCCTGCAAGCCCACCGCACTCATGTCCCGCACTAGGCCAAGCACAGGCGTTTGCAAGGAATCGCGCGCCAGGGCCAATGCCGTACGGGTCCAGCCCAGCGTGCCGAGCGTCACGGGGAGCAGGCAGGCGTCGTAGCGCTTGAGCGCCAGGGCCAACCGCTGCAAGGCATCGGCCGAGCACAGGGATGTGTGGTCGGATTCCAGGTAGACACAATGCAAGGCGATGCGCTCTGGAGCGGACCAGCGCTCCGTAAGCTCGAGCATCCATTGAACGTGATCAGGCACCATCAATACGGCGCAATCGATTGTTCCCCTCATGGCCATATCCCATATTGTCCGAGGCCTCAGGCTAGAGCGACGCGCGGGAACCCTCAATTCGCACAATACACAAACGCAAAAACCCCTATTCAGCCCGGCGGGCGCCGGCCGTTAATCCCTGGCCGCCTCAACGCCCCCGGCGATTCATATCCTGCTACAAATTGGGTGTTTCACTCCGCGCTCCTGCAATATTTCTGCGGCACACTGGAGCCCGTCCGACGCAGGAACCGCAGCATGACCAAGCCCAAGAACCTACGCACCGCCGCTTCCATGATTCTCGTCACTACGGCGCTGGCCTGGGGCTTGCCCGTGCGCGCCCATGACGTGCGAGTGCTCGAATCAGAACGGGAAGGACGCTCCGGCGGTGCCCACGCGCAGCACCAGCAGGATGGTGGCGCCCGGACCGACGTTTCCGACGTGAGGAGCGACGGCGCTCGCAGCGAAGGCGACGCTATCTAAGCAAGTAAGATGGCGGTACCCTAAGGTGCAAAGGCAGGGCGCCCGTGCACTTGACCGGCGCTACACCGGAACCACCTTGCCTTGGGGGCGCGGGGCGTCGCGATCTTCTCCTACTTGCGCGCGCACACGCGGCAATCCGCCCGGGTAATGCTCGCAAATGAAGGCGATCAACCTCTCACGAAGGTAGCAGCGCAACTCGAACGCCTGTCCGGAATTGGCGGCGCTGACCAGGAAGCGGACCTGCATGGCGCGCTCGGTGGTATCGGTAACCTGGACCACCGCCACGCGCGTATCCCAGAGCGGCGACGCCTTGCATAGACGTTCGAACTCCTTGCGCACGGGCGCCAGTGGAACGGAGAAGTCCAGCCAAAGGAAAACCGTGCCCAGCAGCGACGACGTACGGTGCGTCCAATTCTCGAACGGATTCTCGATGAACCATTGCAGGGGGACGATCATGCGTCGTTCGTCCCAAATACGCACGACCACGAATGTGCCGGTGATTTCCTCCACCCTGCCCCACTCCCCGTTGACGATGAGCACGTCGTCGATGCGTATGGGCTGCGTGAAGGCGATCTGCAGCCCCGCAATGAAATTGCCAAGCACGGGACGCGCCGCAATGCCCGCGACCAATCCCGCCACGCCGGCCGACGCGAGCAAGCTGGCACCGATCTGCCTCACCCCCGGCAGCGTCAGCAATACGAAAGACAAGCCCAGCAGCACGATCACCGCATGGGCGCTGCGCGCCAGCACCCGGGTCTGCGTCAACATACGGCGCGCGCGCAGATTGTCGGCCACGTCATACGGATTGAGCCGGATGGCCGTGTCGCTCAGTGCCTTGACACAGCGGCTCGCCCACCAGGTCAGGCACAGGATGAACGACACCGTCGTCAAATAAGAGAGCCCCCGGGTAAAGAGCATCTCCCCGGGCGCTCCGCTCAATACCATCCGGATTGCCAGCAGCGCGAACACGAACCGGCTCGGGATGGCGCCGCCCGTCACCGCCGCATGCAGATACGGGCGTGGTGCAGTAATGCGCCGCAGCACCAAGAAGCCGATGTGATGAACGATCAGCGCCACTGCTGCGGCGAGCACCATGGCGATGGCCAATACGAACCAGGCCCGGTACGCCGCCGGCAAGAAGTCGAGCGGAAGGAAAGCCAACATATCGACGCCTCGTCTTGGTCGACTCAGCGCTCATGCTAGCAAGCATGGCCTGCACCGCAGCACGCGCAGGGGCGTGGTTTGTTTTCGATTTGTTGGCGGCGAGGAAGCAGCGCCGGCCCTGCCGGCGCGGAATACGCGATGCAAAAACCCTGGCCCGGCGAACCGAGGTCTTGCCGATTGGTTACAACTCAGAAAAAAAGCCAGGCCGAACGGCCTGGCTTTCCATGCAACGGAAGATGTGCCGGTTGAACGCGTTAACCGCGGCCGCCCCGCAGCTTGCGAATGGCGGCGAGTTGGGCAGCCAGCATCGCCAGCTCGGCCTCGACGACCGCCACTTCGGCCTTGTCTTTGGCGTTGCGCAGGGCTTCTTCCGCTGCCTTGCGCGCCTCCTCGGCCTTGGCTTCGTCCAGATCGCGGGTGCGGATGGCCGTATCGGCCAGCACGGTCACGACGCCCGGTTGGATCTCGAGCAGACCGCCGGCGACGAAGATGTGCTCTTCTTCGCCGTTGTCCGCGCGGGAGATCTTCACCACGCCCGGACGAATGCGGGAAATCAGCGGGGTGTGGCCGGGCAGGATCCCCAATTCGCCAGCCTCGCCGGGCAGCGTCACAAACTTCGCCTCGCCGGCGAAGATCGACGCTTCCGCACTCACGACGTCTACATGAATAGTTGCCATACTCAATTCTCCTGTGCCGCGCACCGGCGCAGCACCTGCACCTCATCCTAAAACCGCCTCTCTAGACCCGGGGCGCCGCTGATCCGGCCCCTCGGCGCCGCCCCGCGGCAAGAACCGCCGGGCCGCCCCAAGGCGAATACCGGCCCCGGGAAGCCGCCGCGCGGGCGGCCGTCAGGGCGTCGGTGAGGATTACAGCTTCTTGGCCTTCTCGAACGCTTCGTCGATCGTGCCGACCATGTAGAACGCCTGCTCGGGCAGTGCGTCGCATTCGCCTTCGACGATCATCTTGAAGCCGCGGATGGTTTCCTTCAGCGGCACGTACTTGCCGGGCGAACCGGTAAACACTTCGGCCACGTGGAACGGCTGCGACAGGAAACGCTGGATCTTACGGGCGCGGCTGACGGTCTGCTTGTCTTCGGGCGACAGCTCATCCATGCCCAGAATGGCGATGATGTCGCGCAGCTCCTTGTAGCGCTGCAGCGTTTGCTGCACGCCACGCGCGACGGTGTAGTGCTCCTCGCCCACGATCTGCGGGTCGAGCTGGCGGCTGGTGGAGTCGAGCGGGTCCACGGCAGGGTAGATACCCAGCGCGGCGATGTCGCGCGACAACACGACGGTCGAGTCCAGGTGCAAGAAGGTGGTGGCGGGCGACGGGTCGGTCAAGTCATCCGCCGGCACGTACACGGCCTGGATGGAGGTAATCGAGCCGGTCTTGGTCGAGGTGATACGCTCTTGCAGCTTACCCATTTCCTCGGCCAGCGTCGGCTGGTAACCCACCGCGGAGGGCATCCGGCCCAGCAGGGCCGACACTTCCGTACCGGCCAGGGTGTAACGGTAAATGTTGTCCACGAAGAACAGGATGTCCCGGCCTTCGTCACGGAACCGTTCGGCCATCGTCAGGCCGGACAGCGCCACGCGCAGGCGGTTGCCCGGAGGCTCGTTCATCTGGCCGAACACCATCGCCACCTTGGACTCTTCGATCTTGTCCAGGTTGATAACGCCCGCTTCGACCATTTCATGGTAGAAGTCGTTACCTTCGCGGGTACGCTCGCCCACGCCGGCGAACACCGACAAACCGCTGTGCTGCTTGGCGATGTTGTTGATGAGCTCGAGCATGTTCACGGTCTTGCCCACGCCGGCGCCGCCGAACAGGCCCACCTTACCGCCCTTGGCGAACGGGCAGACCAGGTCGATAACCTTGATGCCGGTTTCGAGCAGCTCCACGGAAGGGGACAGCTCGTCGAACTTCGGCGCTTCCTGGTGAATGGCGCGACGCTCTTCGGACTTGATGGGGCCGGCTTCGTCGATGGGACGACCCAGCACGTCCATGATGCGGCCCAGCGTGCCGGTGCCCACGGGCACGGAAATGGGAGCGCCGGTGGCGACGACCTTCATGCCGCGGCGCAGACCGTCCGACGAGCCCATGGCGATGGTACGGACGACGCCGTCACCCAGCTGCTGCTGCACTTCGAAGGTCAAGCCCTTCTCGGCGAAAGCCGAGCTCTCGTCAGCCAGCGTGAGGGCCTCGTAGATCTTGGGCATGCTGTCGCGGGGGAACTGGATGTCCACCACGGCACCGATGCACTGAACGATGGTTCCGTTGCTCATATCGATTCCTCGATTCCTGATTCTTTAAGACGTCGCGTCGGCTTATACGGCCGCCGCACCGCCCACGATTTCCGAAATTTCCTTGGTGATGGCCGCCTGCCGGGTCTTGTTGTAGACCAGTTGCAGTTCGTCGATCACCTTCTTGGCGTTGTCCGATGCAGCCTTCATGGCCACCATCCGGGCGGACTGCTCGGACGCCATGTTTTCGGCAACGGCTTGATACACCAGCGCTTCGACGTAGCGCAGCAGGAGCTCGTCCACGACCGACTTGGCGTCCGGTTCGTAGATGTAGTCCCACGAGTAAGCCTTCTTCTCTTCCTCGGTCTGCGCGAAACGCTCGGCCGACAGCGGAAGCAGCTGCTCGACCACGGGCTCCTGCTTCATCGTGTTGATGAAGCGGTTGTACGCGAGGTACACCACGTCGACCTTGCCCTCGGCATAGGCGTCGAGCTGTACCTTGATCGCGCCGATCAGCCGCTCGAGATTGGGTGCGTCGCCGAGCTGCACCACCTGGGAGACGACATTGGAGCCGAGGCGGGTCAGGAAGGTCAGGCCCTTGTTGCCGATGGCCGTCGTCTGAACCTTGATGCCCTTCGCTTCGGATTCCTTCAGGCGATTGAGCACCGCGCGCAGGACGTTGGTGTTCAACGCGCCGCACAGGCCCTTGTCGGTCGTGACCACGATCAGGCCGGCGGCTTTGATCTCTTCCCGCTTGGCCAGGTAGGCATGCTCGTAGTCGGGGTTGGCTTGCGCCATGTGCGCGGCAATGTTGCGCACCTTGTCGGCATACGGGCGGGCCGCGCGCATCCGGTCCTGCGCCTTGCGCATCTTGGATGCGGCGACCATCTCCATCGCCTTGGTGATCTTGCGCGTGTTTTGCACGCTCTTGATCTTGGTTCGGATTTCCTTGATTCCGGGCATCTATCTTCCCTTCTCTGTTTCCCTCTGACCGCTGCCGCCCTGCTATCGCGGGAGCCGGGACCGGTCAGGCCGGCCGCCGAGCCCCGCTCGGGCCCCTAGGCGCGTAAAGGGGGGTTCAGATAGCGTTCTTCTTGAAATCCTTGATGGCTTCGTGCAGCGCAGCCTCGTCGTCCTTGGACAAATCCTTCGTATCCTCGATGCGGCCGACGAGCTCGGCATACTTGGACTTCAGGTATTCCTTCAAGGATTTCTCGAACGTCAGCACGTCCTTGACTTCGACGTCGTCGAGGTAACCGTTGTTGGCAGCGAACAGCGAGACAGCCAGTTCCCAGACCTGTTGCGGCTGGTACTGCGGCTGCTTGAGCAGTTCCACCACGCGGCGGCCGCGCTCGAGCTGGCGACGGGTCGACTCGTCGAGGTCGGAGGCGAACTGCGCGAACGCAGCCAGTTCGCGATACTGGGCCAAGTCGGTACGGATACCGCCGGACAGCTTCTTGATGATCTTGGTCTGCGCGGCACCACCCACGCGCGACACCGAAATACCCGCATTGACGGCGGGACGGATGCCAGCGTTGAACAGGTCGGTCTCGAGGAAGATCTGGCCGTCCGTAATCGAGATCACGTTAGTCGGAACGAAGGCGGACACGTCACCGGCCTGCGTTTCGATGATGGGCAACGCGGTCAGCGATCCGGTCTTGCCCTTCACGGCGCCATTGGTGAACTTCTCGACGTACTCTTCGTTGACGCGCGCGGCGCGTTCGAGCAAGCGCGAGTGCAGGTAGAAGACGTCGCCGGGGTAGGCTTCGCGGCCAGGCGGGCGGCGCAGCAGCAGCGAGACTTGGCGATAGGCCCAGGCTTGCTTGGTCAGGTCGTCGTAGATGATCAAGGCGTCTTCACCGCGATCGCGGAAGTACTCGCCCATCGTGCAGCCCGAGTAGGCAGCAATGTACTGCATGGCGGCCGATTCGGAAGCCGAGGCCGCGACCACGATGGTGTACTCCATCGCACCGTGCTCTTCGAGCTTGCGCACCACGTTGTTGATGGTGGACGCCTTCTGACCGATCGCCACGTAGATACACGTCATCCCCTTGCCTTTCTGGTTGATGATCGTGTCAACGGCGACGGCGGTCTTGCCGGTCTGGCGGTCGCCGATGATCAGCTCGCGCTGGCCGCGGCCGATGGGCACCATGGAGTCGATGGCCTTCAGGCCGGTCTGCACCGGCTGCGACACCGACTTGCGCGCGATGACGCCCGGGGCGACCTTCTCGATCACGTCCGTGAGCTTGGTGTTGATCGGGCCCTTGCCGTCGATGGGACGGCCCAGCGCGTCGACCACGCGGCCCTTGAGTTCCGGGCCCACCGGCACTTCCAGGATGCGGCCGGTCGTCTTGACCGTGTCGCCTTCGGAAATGTGGGTGTAGTCGCCCAGAATCACGGCGCCGACAGAGTCGCGCTCGAGGTTGAGCGCCATGCCGTAGGTGTTGTTGGGGAACTCGAGCATTTCGCCCTGCATCACGTCCGACAGGCCGTGGATGCGGGTAATGCCGTCGGTCACGGAAACGACCGTGCCTTGGGTGCGAATGTCAGCAGAGCTGCTCAGGCCCTCGATGCGGCTCTTGAGCAATTCGCTGATCTCAGACGGATTGAGTTGCATGGTTGACTCCTGGAATCCTTACTCTCGGTGCCGATAAGGGCGCAGCGACCGAACTATGCGACGAGCGCGTCGCGCATGCGATCAAGCTGCGCTCGCACGGAGGTATCGAGCACCTGATCCCCGACGCACACGCGCACGCCGCCGATCAGCGAAGCGTCGACCCGGACGGTGGGCTTGATCTTCACGCCGAATTTCTTTTCCAGCCCGGCGACCAGGTCGGCAACCTGGGCATCGGTCAACGGGAACGCGCTGGTGATCTCGGCATCCGCGGCGCCTTCGTGGCGATTCTTGAGCCACTGGAATTGCGATGCGATCTCGGGCAGCAGCAGCAAGCGGCCGTTTTCGACCAACAGCGTCACGAAATTGCGCGCGGCCTGCGACAGCGGCGTCTTCAGCAAGGCCGTAAACAATTCGACTCGCTGTGCGTTGTCGAGCTTGGGATCGGCGATGGCGCTGCGCACGTCCGGGTGCGCGGCGACCTGCGCCATGTCGGCGACAAGCTCGGCCCAGGCGGCAAGGCCTGCGCTATCTGCACGGGCAACGCCGAACAGCGCTTCAGCGTATGGCCGGGCGATGGTGGACAGTTCAGCCATGGTGGCTCTCGATGCCTGATACGGTTAGCGAGGTGATTCGCAAACGCGAGAGCGGCACGCTGCCGTACCACCCGCGCGGGTTCATTTACAACTGCGCCTTGAGCTGGCCGAGCAGTTCGGCATGCACCTGGGCGTTGACTTCGCGCTTGAGGATTTCCTCGGCGCCCTTGACGGCCAGCTCGGCCACGGCATCGCGCAGGCTTTCGCGAGCGCGCTGGGCTTCCTGCTGGGCCTCCTGGCGAGCCTGCTCGAGAATACGGGCGCGTTCCGCTTCGGCCTCCTTGCGGGCTTGCTCGATCAGGGCGGCAGCCTGCTTTTCGGCTTGGGCCAGACGGGCCTGGTTCTCGGCCTTGGCGGCAGCTTCGATCTGACTGATGCGGGCCTCGGCCTGCAGCAGCTCGGTCTTGCCTTTCTCGGCCGAGGCAAGGCCTTCGGCGATCTTCAGACGGCGCTCTTCGATGGACTTCATCAGAGGCGGCCACACGAACTTCATCGTGAACCACGCCAGAATGAAGAACACGAGCATCTGGAAGACGAGTGTCGCGTTCAGATTCACGGTGTTTCCTTATTCGGAAAAGAACATCATCCGTGACGGAGGCGGTGGCCGCGTCACGGAGCGGTCATGTCGAATAGAGGTCTTAGCCGACGAACGGGTTCGCGAAGGCGAACAGCATGGCGATACCAACGCCGATCAGGAAGGCCGCGTCGATCAGGCCGGCCAGCAGGAACAGCTTGGTTTGCAGGGGGTTCATCAGTTCAGGCTGACGAGCCGAAGCCTCGATGTACTTGCCACCGACGATCGCGATTCCCAGGCAAGCGCCGATGGCACCCAGACCGATGATCAGACCGCAAGCGAGAGCGACGAGAGCGACGTTGGTCATGACAACTCCTTGATATGTGAATCGAAAAACGACTAATTATGTTGAAGATTGGAACGACGGATACTGCTAACTTGCTACTGGATCACGGCGAACCTGCCGCACTCCGGTATTCCTGAAACGCTTGCTACACCCTTCCACCCCCAGGGCCGCGGCGGAACACGTTCCTCCCCGGCCGGGGACGCTCCGGATCAATGTCCTTCGTGCGCCTGGCTCACGTACACCAGGGTGAGCATCATGAAGATGAATGCCTGGAGCACGACGATCAGGATGTGGAAGATGGCCCAGATCGATCCGGCGATGACGTGCCCGATGCCGAGGAAAACGCTGGTGGCGTTGAACCCGGCCCAGGCGCCGCCCAGCAGCGCGATGAGCATGAAGATCAGCTCGCCGGCGAACATGTTGCCGAACAACCGCATGCCGAGCGAAACCGTCTTGGCTGCGTATTCGATGAGGTTCAGCAGGAAATTGAACGGTGCCAGGATGATGGCACCGACGCCGTGCGCGTGGAACGGCGCGGTGAACAGTTCTTTGACGAAGCCGCCGGGCGACTTGATCTTGATGCCGTAGTAGAGCATCAGCAGCAGCACGCCGAGCGACATGCCGATCGTGGCGTTCAGGTCGGCCGTCGGCACGATGCGGTGGTAGTGGATGACGTGATCGAGCCCGAGCAGGCCGAACAGGTAGTGCGGCAGGTCCACCGGCAGCAGGTCGAGGGCGTTCATGAAGATGATCCACATGAACACCGTGAGCGCGAGCGGCGCGACGAACTGGCGGGAAGTAGCGTTGTGGACGATGCTCTTGGCCTGCTCGTCCACCATTTCCACCAAGATTTCGACGAACGCCTGCATCTTGCCGGGCACGCCCGAAGTGGCGCGACGGGCGCCCAGCCACATCAGGAACACGGCCAGCAGGCCCATGGAGATGGACCAGAAGAGCGTGTCGAAGTTGACGACCGAGAAATCGGCAATGAGGGTTTGCTTCTGTCCGGTGTTGTTCAGGTGTCCCAGGTGGTGGACGATGTACTCGGACGCGGTCGGCGCTGTGGTGGAAGCCATATCGGGGGGTTCTATCCTACGACCTGATTTTTGAAATACTCATGATGCCGGCCGGGGTGTCCCGCCCGCGCCGTCATCGTCAATTCTTCTTGCCGAAAGCCAATGCCAGCCACTGGCTTTTGAGCGCACACACCAAACCCGCCAGGAAGGCGGGCCAGACGAGCCATTCGCGACCGAACTTCGCAACCGCGACGATGAACACGGCGGCGATGGCGATCTTGAAGAACTCGCCGAAGAAAAACGTTGCGGGGTTTGCTCCCCCCGGCTTGTGCACACTCGAAACCAGCGTGAATGCGAACAAGGCGTTGGGAATGGCGTATGCCGCGGCGCCAGCCAGTGCCGACCCTCCCGCAGCGCTCCCTGACACCGCGTAAGCCAGCACGGCAACCACCAAGCTGACGGCAACCTGAACAATTATCGCATGCAGCAAGCCCCGCACGGCCTGCTGACGCAACGCTATCCTTTCTGCCTCGGTCAGCCGAATCGGCTCGACCGGTTCGTTGGACCGCAGGCGCTCGGCGTCCCTGGCCTCCCAGCCCCACAGATCGGGCTCGTCGGCCTGCCTCGAGTTCTCTACGCCGCAAGGCGGAGCAACCCGGGCCGGGCGATGCCCCTGCCGCTGCCTCCCTCCTCGAGCGTTTGTGCGAGCATCGAAGGGGCGCGGATCGTCTTCGATTTTTTTCATCGGACGATGGGCACCCTCTCAAAGACCTGCTTTCCGACAAACCATACGAGTATAGCGGGTTTACCCCCTTCAGGCAAACCAGTAGGCGCGGTGCGCCGGATGCGTGGCGCATCCGCGTCGCCCGCCAGCCCTTCGCCGCGGGACGGCGGCGCCGGCCCCAGCTTGGCCGGCGGGCCGCCCGCCATGCCGATAAAATCGGGCTCATCCCCGGCCCATCCCCTGCCGGGCCTTATGCCGTCGAGGCAAAGAAGGTCGAGTTGGAACTCCGCCAGATCCAGTACTTCATCTGCCTGTTCGAGGAAGGCACCGTCACCGGCGCGGCGCGCCGCATGAACGTGGTGCAGCCTGCGCTCAGCGCGCAAATCGTCAAGCTGGAAGAAGAACTCGGGCAGAAACTGTTCGTCCGCAGCGCCCGCGGCATGGAACCCACCGACGCGGGGCGGCGCATGTACCAGCTGTACCTGCCCATCCTGCGGGACCTGACCCACGCGCGCGAACAGATGACATTGCGCAAGGGCGAGGTCGGGGGCGAGGTGGTGGTCGGAATGATTTCCTCGCTCGCCGAAAGCGTGCTCAGTGACGCGCTCATCGAATTCTCGCGCACCTACCCGAAGGTCAACGTCACGGTCACCAACGGCCCGCTCTTCGATTGGGTCGCGGCCGGCAAGATCGACGCCGCCATCGTGGACAAACCGCGCCGGCACTTCTCGCTGAGCGTCGCGCCCATCATCGACGAAGAGCTCGTGCTGGCGGGGCCGGACGACGACACCGTGCCCGCCTCCATGCCGCTATCGGCTGCGGCGTCCCTGCCGCTGGTGTTCACGCCGCGCGAACACAACCTGCGCGAAATCTTGGAAGACTATGCACGCCAGGAGGACGTCGTATTCAAGCCCGTGTTCGAAATCTACTCGATGACGGCGATGCTCAACCTGGTCGAGGACGCCGGCCTATACGCCATTCTTCCTCTGTCGGTGGTGCGCCGCCACGCCCGGCGCGCCTCGCTTCGCATACGCACCATCGAGGCCCCCGCCATGACGCGCCAGATCGTCTGCGTCACCCACCCCCGCCGCCCGCTCGGCACGGCATCGTCGCTATTCGTGGAGGTATTGCGCAAGCACGTACGGGGATTGTCCGCAACGCCTGCCGAGGCTGAGGGACGGCATCCGGGAGCGAAGCCGTAGCGCAGCGCTTCCCCTTGAAGCCGCCCCTGCCACGCCCCGCCCGCGGCCGGCACGCCCGGCGCCTTGGCAATATCGTTCAGTGATGGCTGCGATCATTATTAATCATGGCCTTTGCGGGGCCTGAGCACCCTTTGCCGCCTTAGAATCTCCCCAGCGCCGCACGCGGGGCCTCCATGGCCGCCTGCTTCGCCGGGTCGCAGCACCCGGCGCCGGAACCGGCATCAGATGCGGCCCAGCGCGCCGGGGCGCGAACGTCCCGCGCCTCCAAGCCCTGGCACGGGCGTTTCCTCAAGCATCACGAAGTACGAAGGAGATAACTCATGCCCCTACCGGCACGCGCCTTGTTTGCCGCATTTTCCCTGGCCGTGGCCGCCGCCTCGCCTGCCGCGATGGCGGACAACTATCCTGCCAAGCCCGTACGCGTCATCGTCCCGGTTACCGCCGGCGGCGGCGTGGACACCGCGGCGCGCCTGATCGCGACGCATCTGCGCAGCGAACTGGGCCAAACCTTCGTGGTGGAGAACAAGCCGGGCGCGGGCGGCAACATCGGGCTCGACCAGCTCGCGAAAGCGCCGGCCGACGGCTATACCCTCGCCATCATTCCCAATACGATGACCATCAACCATACGTTGATGCCCAAGCTGCCGTTCGATGCCATCAAGAGCTTCGCGCCGGTCGTGCAGATCGGGACGACGCCCGCCGTGTTGGGCGCCCGGGCGGACCTCGGGCCGGCGTCGCTGAAAGACCTGGTGGAATACGCCAAGCGCAATCCGGGCAAGCTTTCGTACGCCGGTTGCGACACCGGTTCGGCGCTGCACCTGGCCGGAGAGATGTTCAAGCAGCAGGCGAGCGTGGACATCACCCACGTGCCATACAAGGGCTGCTCGGACTCCGTGCCCAACGTCCTGGGCGGCCAAGTGGACCTGATCTTCATCACGCTCACCAACATCGCGGGCTACGTCAAGGACGGCCGCATGCGCGTCTATGCCGTCGCGGCAGACCAGCGCACACCCTTTGCCCCGGACCTGCCCACCGGCGCCGAGCAAGGATTCCCCGGCTTCAACATCGACATCTGGTATGGCATGCTGGCTCCCGCAGGCACGCCGCGCGAGATCGTCGACAAGCTAAACGCCGCGGTCAACGCCATTTTGAAAAAGCCCGAAGTGCAAACGTCCCTCGGCACGAGTTTCCTGACGCCGGTGGGCGGCACGCCCGGGCAGTTCGCCGAAAAAATCCGCACCGACATCGAACGCTACGGAGCCGTCATCAAGAAGGCCGGCATCCGCATCGAATGATTTCCTCCACCGTCATTGCATCGAGAAAAACCATGTCCAAACTGAGACTTTCGCTTGGCTGCTGGGACTACGACCGTACCCGCGCACTGATGGACGGCACCGTCGTTCCCGACGGGATCGACCTGAACTACCTGAACATGCCGGTGGAAGAAACCTTCTTCCGCATGCTCCGCCACCGCGAGTTCGACGTGGCCGAAATGTCGCTGTCGTCGTATACGGTGTCGTTGTTCAAGCCGGAGAAGCCGTTCATCGCCATTCCGGTGTTCCCGTCTCGCTTCTTCCGCCACTCCTGCATCTACGTCAATGCGGACGCCGGCATTCGCGAGCCCAAGGATCTGATCGGCAAGCGCATCGGGACGCCGGAGTACCAGATGACCGCCCCGGTGTGGATCCGCGGCATCCTCGCCGAGCACTACGGCGTGCCGGTCGACAGCGTGACCTACGTCACGGGCGGCGAAGAAGAGCCCGGGCGCCCTGAGAAACTCAAGCTGGACCTGCCCCCGAACATCAAGATCGAGCAGATCGGGCCCACGCAGACGCTGTCGCAAATGCTGCTCGACGGCGAGATCGACGCGCTGCACACCGCGCGCATGCCGTCCACCTTCCTGACCGGCAAGGGCAAGGTCAAGCGCCTGTTCCCCGACTTCGAGGCGGTGGAACGCGAATACTTCCGCCAGACCGGCATCTTCCCCATCATGCACACGGTGGTCATCCGCCGCGAAGTCTACGAGGCCAACCGCTGGGTGGCGCAATCCCTGTACAAGGCCTTCGTGCAGGCACAGCAGATCGCCTACCAAAACCTGAAAGAAACCGCGGCGCTCAAGATCATGCACCCGTGGCTCCTGGGCAACATGGAGAAAGTGGTCGAGGAAATGGGCGAAGACTTCTGGGCCTACGGGTTCGAGAACAACCGCAAGACGCTGGAAACCTTCCTGCGTTATCACCACGAAAGCGGTTTGTCGAAGACCCTGCTCAAGCCCGAAGACCTGTTCGCGCCCGAAACCTTCGAAGCCTTCAAGATCTGAGCAGGCTTACAACGCATCGCGGCGCCCCCCGGGGCGCCGCATATGTGCCAGGCCCCTCGCCGCGGCATGCGGCAGCCGGGGCCGTGAGCGCCTTCAGGGGCAGGGATTCGGCTGGCTGCGGTGAATGCGCTCGATGCCCTCGAGGACCTCGGGCGAGAGCTGCACCTGCGCGCTGGCGATGTTTTCCTTGAGCTGTTCCATCGTCGTTGCGCCGATGAGGTTGCTGGCGACGAAGGGCCGGCTATTCACCCATGCCAGGGCCATCTGTGCCGGCGACAGGCCGTGTTCGCGCGCCAGCTGCACGTATTGCCGGGCAGCCGACTCGGCCTCGGGCCCTTCATAGCGGGTAAAGCGCGTGAAGCGCGTCAGCCGCGCGCCCTCGGGCCGCGCCCCGTCGAGGTACTTGCCCGTCAGCACGCCCATGGCCAGTGGCGAATAGGCCAGCAGGCTCACGTCTTCCCAATGCGTGAATTCCGACAACCCGATCTCGAACACGCGGTTGAGCAGGCTATACGCGTTTTGGATCGACGCGATGCGCGGCAGGCCTTTGGTCTCGGAGAGCTTGAGGTACTGCGCCACGCCCCACGGCGTTTCGTTCGAGACGCCGATGTGCCGCACTTTCCCTGCCCGCACGAAATCCTGGAGTACCGATAGCGTTTCTTCGATCGGCACCGTGTAGTCGTCCTTCACCCAGGGATAAGCGAGCTTGCCGAAGGTCGCGGTGGTGCGGTCGGGCCAGTGCAGTTGGTAAAGGTCGATGTAGTCGGTCTGCAGCCGCTTGAGGCTGGCGTCGAGCGCAGCGGTGAGGTTCTTGCGGTCCAGGTAGGTCTTGCCGTCGCGGATGTGGCCGGGCCGCTTGGCATCGCGCATGGGCCCGATCACCTTGCTGGTCAGGATGATCTCGCTGCGACGGCCGGTCTTGGCAAGCCAGGTGCCGATGTAGGTCTCCGTGAGGCCCTGGGTCTCGGGCTTGGGCGGCACAGGATACATTTCGGCGGTATCCACGAGGTTGACGCCCTGGGCCAACGCATAGTCCAGCTGCTCGTGCGCCTCGGCCTCGCTGTTTTGCTCCCCCCAAGTCATGGTTCCCAAACCGATCACGCTGACCTCGAGATCGGTACGGCCAAGTTTCCGGTATTCCACGTCTCTACTCCGAGTGCGAACAGTGCCTGGGCCCAAGCTTACTTCAAGCGCGTTCGCGAGGGCAGGCCTAGAGCAAGCGCGGGCCGGGCGCACGGGCGAGCCTTGACGGAAACGCCCGCTGCGCTACCCGTCGCGCCGGAGCGCGACAGTTCAGGCCCAGGGATCGATGGTCATGTGGATCGCGCCGTCCACACCCTGCCCTGCCAGGCTGCGCAGTGCCAGGTCGGTGTCTTCCAGGCCGAAACTGTGCGTGCTCATTTTCGTGACGCCGTGGCGATTGCCCGCGATGAGCTGGAGCGCAAGCTCCACCGACTCATAGCTATGGCCGCGCATGCCCTTGACGGTCAGGAATCGGGCGATGATGCGGTCGCTGTCGAACTCGGGAATGCGGCGACGCTTCTGCCCACCCAGGATGACGCGCCCGCGCTTGCGGGCGAGCTGGACCGCGGTGCCCACGGATTCCGTGCCGCCGGCCGCACAGTCGATCACCAGATCGGCCATGTGTCCGCCAGTGAGGTCGGCAACCGTCTCGAGCAGATCCTGCGATTCGATGTCGATGGTGTGGTGCGCCCCGAGTTCGCGCGCGAGCGCAAGCCGGCGCTTGTCGGTTTCATTCGACAACCCGGTCACGATGATGCACTCGGCCCCGGCTTCGCGCGCCGCCACCACGCATGACAGCCCCTGCTGTCCGGGCCCCTGGATGACGACGGTCTGGCCGGGCCCGGCCTTGCCCTGCAGATAAGTCCACTCGATCCCATTGGCGAGCGGCAGCGCGAGCGCCGCGTGGCGCGGCGACACGCCCGCGGGCACGCGATGAAACACCGTATTCAAATGCAGGAATTGGTACTGGCTGAAACCGCCCCACAGGCCCGGCGCAACCGACAAGCCAGTCGCGCCATAACGCAAGCCTCCCAAACGCCAGTCGGTCGCATCGCACAGCCGGAACTCACCGCTACGGCAGAATTCGCAGTGACCGCAGGGCAGGTACTCCTCGAGGGCCACCAGGTCGCCCTCGCGCACGCCCCACTTCGCGCGCGCGATGTCGCCCAGCTCGGCCACATAGCCCACGGTTTCGTGACCCAGCACCAACGGCCCCCGGCTGGCGGGGAGCTGCTGGTAGTAAGGCCAGTCGCTGCCGCACACGCCGGTGACGGCGACCTTGAGCAGGCCGCTCGTTTCCGTCGTGGGCGGAGCCGCCAGTTCACGCAACTCGGTCTTGCCGGCCTCGACCGCCACCGCGGCGCGTACGGTGTGCTCCATGGCCTTACACCGAAGCGTGGGGTTTGCCGGGCTGCACTTTCAGCGCATCGGCAGCAGCTTCCTTGAAGGGCTTGTCGCGCGGCAGGATGACGGCAGCCGAACGCACATGATGCGCAGAGGGATGCGTCCCCGGAGGAGGTACGCCCTCTTCCGCCAAGGCCTTGACCGCTTTCAGCAGCGCACGCCGCATCTTGACGATGCCCATGTCGGTGGACGTCAGGTGCTCCTTGGTGCGGTCCTGGATGGGCCCCATGCTTTCCTGCAGCGAGGCGTCTTGCATGCCGATCCCCTCCACCCCGCTGAAGGTCTTGCCTGCCTTCTGCGCGGCCCGGTCCATGAGGTAATCGTTGTCCTTGTTCTGCAGGGGGCGGAACGTGCCTGGTACGTAGCGCACATGGATGCCCTTGCCATCTTCCATGGCCTTGACCTCCGCTTCGGTGAGCGGGCGGGCGGCATGGTAGTCGAAGCTCCAGGCCCAGCAGTTCTCGTCATCAATGGGCACCCAGAAGTGGCCGTGCACCGGGTGGTCGCCGCGCGGCGGGACCATGGTGAAGCACGGCATGAGCCACGGGGTGATGCGCCAGTAATAAGTATCGTCGTCCGCATTGCGGCGCACGCCGACGAGCAGGCCGGTATCGGTGTCCACCACTTCGAATACCGGCTTCAGGTCCTTGAGGTTGTACTGGTTGCCGGCGGCACCCTTGAACAGCGGATCGGACTTGAGGCTGTCGCGGTGCAACCAAGAGACGTGGCTCGAGTCGATGCCGCCTTCGAGCGCCTGCAGCCAGTTGTTTTCCTGGAGGCGCTTGGAGACGAAACGATGCTCCGGCGGAACCATCGCGAACTCGTATTCGGGCAGAGGAGGCTGGAATTCCGGGGGACCCATATATGTCCAGTAGATGCCGCCGCGCTCGACCAGCGGATACGCCTTGAGCTTGATGCGGTGGCGGAAATCGCTCTCCTCCGGCTCCGAAGGGACATCGAGGCAGCTGCCGTCCGCGGCGTACTTCCAGCCGTGGTAGGGGCAGCGAATGCCCCCGCCCTGCCCTTTCTCGTCGTAGCGCCCGAACCACAGCGAAACGCCGCGGTGGGCACAGAATTCATCGATCAGGCCGACGTTGCCTTCCTCGTCGCGGATGGCGAGCAGTCGCTCCGACAGCAGCTTCACGCGAACCGGCGGACAGCCCGGCTCGGGCAATTCACGGCTCAGCAGCACGGGCAGCCAATAACGGCGGAACAATTCGCCCAAGGGGGTTCCGGGCCCCGTTTGGGTGAGCAAATCGTTCTGTTCTTTTTTCAGCATTTGAGTCCCCTCATTGCGGGTTGTTCCGTATAAAAGAACGTTGTTCCTTGATAGGAAACAAAGGTATCATTCGCTCCAACAACATGTCAATTCGGCCTGCGCTGTCGCCAGGCCAACGCACCCACCCCAAGGAGACACTTCAATGAGGATCCGATCCCTTACGCACGTGCTCTGCGCAACCCTGGCCATGGGCGTCATCGCGCCCGCCTGTGCGCAAAACGATTGGCCCAACCGTCCCGTCAAGATCGTGGTGCCTTACGCCCCCGGCGGCAGCGCCGATACCCTGGGCCGGCTGATCTCGCGCCATCTTGCCGAAACGTTCAAACAGAGCTTCGTGGTCGAAAACCGCGGCGGCGCGGGCGGCGTCATCGGGTCGCAAATGGTGGCGCGGGCCGAGCCGGACGGGTACACCCTCGTGGTGTCCGGCATCGGGTCACACGTCGTCGCGCCCCTGACGAATGTGACGAACTTCGATCCGGTCAAGGATTTCACCCACATTGCGCTGTTGGGCGGCCCTCCCACCGTGCTCACGGTCAACGTCGCCCAGCCCATCCAAGACGTGGACGGATTCATCAAGCATGTCCGCTCGCTTCCCGAGGGCCTGAGCTGGGCGTCTCCGGGCCAAGGCACCCACGGCGCGCTCATCGGCGAGGCCTTCCGCCAGGTCACCAACCTGAACCTGGTGCACATCAGCTACAAGGGCGCGGGCCCGGCAGTCGCGGACGTCGCGGCCAACCAAGTGCCGGCCGCCTTCATCACCCTCACCACCGCGGCCGGCAACATCAAGGCTGGCAAGCTGCGCCCATTGGCCGTGACGTCCGCGCAGCGCCTGCCGGATTTCCCCGATGTACCGACGTTCAAGGAGCTCGGTTATCCGCAGCTCACCGGGACCACGTGGTTCTCGCTGTCGGGCCCGGCAGGGATGGATGCGCAGCTGGTCGAAAAACTCAACCGCGCCGTGCGGCAGGCACTGCAGTCCCCGGAAGGACAAAAAGAACTGCGTAGCCAGACCATGGAAACCTTCGACTGGGATGCCGCGACATTCAATAAATTCGTCGTGGACCAAATCGCGCACTGGAGCCCGTACATCAAGCAAACCTCGGACAAGAAGTAACTCACGCGCACGCTGCCGCCCGAGATCCCGCTCGGGTATAAAGGAGGATTCGTGCAACCTTCTTCGTTACTCATGCAAGACTCTCAAGGCGGCACCGAAGGAAGACTTTCTTCAGTCGCTTCGGCGATACGGGTTCTCAAGGCGTTTTCCGAAACGGAAGTGGAAATCGGCATCAGCACGCTCGCGAAGCGGCTGGGACTGGCCAAGAGCACGGTTCATCGCTTGGTGAGCACGCTGACTGCCGAAGGCCTGCTCGAACAGAATCCGGAAAGCGGCCGCTACCGGCTCGGACTGGGTCTCTTCGCACTCGGCGCACTGGTGCGGCGGCGCATGGACATCTCTACCCAGGCCCTTCCGTACCTTCACGAGCTGCGCGAAACCACGGGCGAAACCGTGCACCTGGCGACCCTGGAACAGAGCAACATCATTTACCTGTTCAACCTGGAAAGCCACCAAGCGATACGCATGCGTTCGTATGTCGGCGCACGCAAGCCGGCTTTCTGCACCAGCGAAGGCCGCGCGCTGCTGGCCTTCCAAGGGCCGGATGTCTTGGCGCGCGTCCTCAAGGACGGCTTGGTGGCGCGCACGCCCCATACCCAGACCGACCCGGCGGAATTGCGCAAGATCCTGGAACAGGTGCGCCGCGACGGGTATGCCGTGGATGACGAGGAAAGCGAAGTGGGCATGCGAGGCATCGCCGCACCCGTCCGCGACCACAGCGGGCAGGTGATCGCGGCCATTGGCATCGCGGGGCCGATCCAGCGGCTGAGCAAGAAGGCTATCCGGGGTTTCATCGCCCCCGTGGTGCAAATTGCGGACGCCGTCTCGGCCCGCCTGGGCCACCAAGCCTGAACCTGGTGCCACGGCCATGCCTCCCCGCACGCGCATTCCCGTCTACTTGCTCACCGGCTTCCTCGGCAGCGGCAAGACCACGCTGCTCGGCGCGTGGCTCGGCCAACCCGCACTGCACGGAGCGGCCGTCATCGTCAATGAGCTGGGCGAAGTCGGGCTGGACGGGGCACTGCTGGGCGTCACCGACCAAGCCTCGCTGGTTTCCGGCGCCTGCGTCTGCTGCACCGGCCTGCCCGGCCTGGAGCAGGCACTGGAAGATTTGTTCTGGGCACGGCTACAACGCCGCATTCCGCCGTTCCCGGCGGTCGCGGTGGAGACCACGGGCCTGGCCGACCCTGCGCCGGTGATCCGGGCGTTCGACGACCATCCCCTGCTGCGGGAGCGCTATCGCCTGGCACCCGTCATCGCGGTCGCCGGCGCCCCGGGCGGTGCTGCGGTCATCGATCGCCATCCCGAAGCGCAAGCCCAGGTTCGCGCCGCGGGGGTGCTGATCCTGACCAAGACCCGCGACGCTGCCGACGACGAGGAGCAGGCGCTGCGCGCCCGCTTCGCCGAGCTGAACCCGCACGCCGCAGTCCTGGTTTCCAATCACGCGGACCTGCCCTTTGAGGCCGTATTGCGGGCGGCGGATACCGGCCAAGTACAAACGGGAGAAACGGCGTCGTCCGGACCCGGTGCCTCGCCAGTCGCTGGGAAGCCGGCGCAGCATGCAGGGCACGGGCGCGGCCAGGCCGACCAGAGCCCCCACTCCCACGATCACCACCACGACCACGATGGCCCGCATGACCACCATCACGCGGCGCAGGCCTGCTTCATTCCCTTGGGACAGCCGGTTGCGCGCGACTGGCTATTGATCCGTCTACACGGATTAGCCGCCGCACTGGGGGACGACCTGCTGCGCGTGAAGGGAGCCGTCGTACTCGGTGACGGCCGGCGCTACGTCGTCCAGTACGCGCCTGATGCCCGGCGTTTCGACGTATCGCCGCACGATCCGGCGTCGACGGCACCGGCGCAGCCCGGACTCACCGTCATCGCGCTGCATGCCGATGCCCAGCGCGTCGCCGCGGCCTTTAACCGCCCCGCCGCATCGAGCGGCTAGGCCCGGCCCCTAGTTGTTCTCGAGCACGTCCGCCAGCCCCTGCTTCTCGAGCAGCGAATTCAGGTGGTCCCAGCCGTGGAAATCGATGATGATCTGGCCACGTTCCTTGGCGCCGATCTTGAAGACGACCTGCGTACCGAGGCGATCGGACAAAGCCTCTTCCAGGCGGAGCACGTCGCGGGATTTCTCGGTTGCCTTGCGGCTGGACCTGCGGGCGGACTCCTGCAGGGTCTGGGCAACCAGCTTCTCCGCCTCGCGCACTGACAAGCGCTTGGCGACGATCTGGGTGGCAAGCTGGATCTGGGTCGCTGCGTCCACTGCAAGTAGCGCCCGGGCATGGCCCATGTCGAGGTCGCCCGCCAACAGCATGGTCTGCACGGGGCCGGCGAGGTTCAACAGGCGCAAGAGGTTGCTGGTCGCCGAGCGGGAGCGGCCGATGGCCTGCGCGGCCTGCTCGTGTGTCATGCCGAACTCGCCGATCAGGCGCTGTACTCCCTGCGCTTCCTCCAGCGGATTCAAGTCCTCGCGCTGGATGTTCTCGATCAGGGCCATCACGGCCGCGTTTTCGTCGCTGACCTCGCGCACCAACACCGGCACCTCGGTCAGCCCCGCCAGCTGGGCCGCCCGGAAGCGACGCTCGCCAGCGATGATTTCGTAGCGTTCGCCTTCGATCGCACGGACCAGGATGGGCTGCATCACCCCCTGGGTCCGGATCGATTCGGCCAGCTCTGCCAGCGCTCCCTCGTCCATGCGCGAACGCGGCTGATATTTGCCTGCCTGCAGCCGGGAGACGGGCAATTTGGTCGGCGGGCCGTCCTTCGATGCGCCGTCCTTGGACGGTTTGTCGCCCAGCGTGCTGACTGCCGGAATATCGGCGCCCAGCAGCGCATCCAGGCCACGGCCGAGTCCCTTGGGCTTCTTGACGCCCTTTCCTGCTTTCATTTCCATGATGTTTTCCCGACGCTACAGCGTTTTCATCCGCTCAATCATTTCCGCCCCGAACGCCAAATAGGCCTGCGCTCCCTTGGACCCGGGATCGAATACCACGCCAGGCATGCCATAGCTCGGCGCTTCGGCCAGCCTCACGTTGCGTGGGATGATGCTTTTGAAGACTTTGTCGCCGAAGTGACTTTCCAGCTGCGCCGACACCTGCTGCTGCAAGGTAACCCGGGGATCGAACATGACCCGCAACAAACCGATCACGCGCAAATCCGGATTGAGGTTGGCGTGCACGCGCTTGATGGTATTGACGAGATCCGACAGCCCTTCGAGCGCGAAATATTCGCATTGCATCGGGATGATGACGCCATGGGCCGCGGCCAGCCCGTTCAAGGTCAACAGTGAGAGGGTCGGCGGGCAGTCGATGAGCACGAAATCGTAGCGACCAGAAACCGCCGCCAACGCGTTCTTAAGCTGGCGTTCGCGCTCTTCGAGCTCCACTAGGTCGATTTCGGCGCCCGCGAGTTCGCGATTGGAAGGCAATACATCGTAGCCCCCACTTTCCGATGCCTTGGTCGCCTCGACGATGCCCGCCTCGCCGATCAGCACCTCATAAAGCGTGGCCTGCAAGTCATGCTTGTCGATGCCGCTGCCCATGGTGGCGTTGCCCTGGGGATCGAGGTCGACCAGCAGCACGCGCTGCTTCTGGGCCGCGAGCCCGGCTGCCAGATTGACGGCAGTCGTCGTTTTTCCCACGCCCCCTTTCTGGTTCGCGATGCAGAAAATGCGGGCAGTCGCCCGACGACTCTTGGCGGCCAGGGACTCCTCGCCGGAAATGGCGGCCAGTTCGTCGGATCGTTCATCTGCCTGGGCTGCCTGGTTGACCATGGTGGAATGGGAAGACATCGAATGACTGCCTGATGATGGGTGTTGAATTCGTCTCTCGGACGCCTCGCGCCGGTTAGTCGCCGCTGGGCGACGCATCGTCTGCGATGCGGTTCATCCATACCAAACACCGGCGCGCCGACAATCTCGGCACCTGCAGCGGCGTGACGGCTTCCACGCGCCAGACGCCCTGCTCTTTCACGGATTGCATTTCGTCTTCGGGCGGATGACCTTTCATGGCGACCAGCCGTCCCCCTGGCTTGACGTGCCGCCCGGCCAGCGCGGCGAAATCCTGCAGCGAGGCGAATGCGCGCGAAATGACGATGTCGTTGCCGGCAGGCTGGAGCTCTTCCACCCGGGCGTGCCGGGCACTCAGATTGGGAATGCCCAGCATGCCCGCCACGTGAGTCACGAAGGCCGTCTTTTTTTCCACCGCGTCGACGCAGCACACCTGCCATTCCGGCCGGCAAATGGCCAGGACGACGCCGGGCAACCCGCCGCCTGAGCCGACGTCCATGATGCGTGCATCCTGCCCGCAGAGACGGAACGCTAGCTCCGGAACCACGGCCAAGCTATCTGTTATGTGATGCAAAAGCATCTGCTCGGGATCGCGTATGGCCGTCAGGTTGTAGGTGGCGTTCCAGCGCGCCATCTGCGCGAGGTAATTCAGGAGCAGGTCAATGCGCCGATGATCCAGCGGAAAGCGCAACGTGGCGCAGTCTGCTTCGAGCTGGGCGGCAAAAACAGCGCCATTGAAGGGTTCCTGGGGGCGGGTGGGTTTCTGGCTTGCGTTCATGCCGCCCGATCCGCATTCACAGTGTCCGAGGGAATCCGCCCGTATTGGCGGCGCTTCAAATGGATCAGCAATAGGGAAATGGCGGCAGGCGTGACGCCTGAGATGCGGGCAGCCTGGCCGATGGTTGCCGGCCGGTGGGCCTTGAGCTTTTGCCGAACCTCGAACGAGAGGCTGCGCACCGAATCGTAGTCGATGTCTTCCGGAATGCGCTGGTTCTCATGCACGGCTTGCTTTTCGACCTCTGCTTGCTGGCGTGCGATGTAGCCGGCGTACTTGACCTGGATTTCCACCTGCTCGGCAATGACCTTATCGGTCACGCCCGGCCCGGCCAGCAATTCATCGTCGGCATTCTTCGCTCGCATCAACGCATCATAGGAAACGTTAGGACGCTTGAGCAAGTCGAAGAGTGAGTACTCACGCTCAATCGCCTTGCCGAGCAGTGCCTCGGCCGTCGCTGCGGGGAAGATTTTCGGATTCACCCAGGTCGACCGCAGGCGCTCGATCTCGCTCGCAACCGCATCGCGCTTGCGGTTGAACGCGTCCCAGCGCGCATCGTCGACCAAGCCCAGCCGGCGGCCGGTCTCGGTCAGGCGCCAATCGGCGTTATCCTCGCGCAAGCTCAGGCGGTACTCGGCACGTGAGGTGAACATGCGGTAAGGCTCGGTTACGCCCCGAGTGACGAGGTCGTCCACGAGCACGCCGAGGTAAGCCTCATCCCGCCTAGGCACCCAGGGCTCTTCTCCCTTGACCTTCAATGCCGCGTTGATGCCGGCGAGCAGGCCTTGCGCGGCAGCCTCTTCGTAGCCCGTCGTACCGTTGATCTGGCCGGCAAAGAACAGGCCGGAGATCGCGCGCGTCTCGAGCGAGGATTTCAACCCGCGCGGATCGAAATAGTCGTATTCAATGGCGTAGCCCGGGCGCAGGATGTGCGCATTTTCCAGCCCCGGCAAGGAGTGGATGAGCTCGAGCTGGACGTCGAAGGGAAGACTGGTCGAGACCCCGTTCGGATAAAACTCGTTGGTGGTGAGGCCTTCGGGCTCCAAGAACACTTGGTGCGAAGTCTTGTCCGCAAATCGGTGGATTTTGTCCTCGATGGACGGGCAATAACGCGGGCCAACCCCTTCGATCACCCCCGTGTACATGGGCGAACGATCCAGGCCGCCGCGTATGATCTCGTGCGTGCGTTCGTTGGTATGGGTAATCCAGCACGGAAGCTGCTTCGGATGCATGCTGGCGTGCCCCATGTACGAGAACACCGGCACCGGATCCAGGTCCCCGGGCTGCTCCTCCAACACGCTGAAGTCGATGGTCCGGCCGTCTATGCGCGGGGGCGTACCGGTTTTCAGCCGTCCCTGCCCTAGCTTCAGTTCCTGCAGGCGCTTGGCCAACGATATGGCGGGCGGATCGCCTGCCCGCCCCGCAGAGTAATTCTCAAGACCAACGTGCACCCGGCCATTGAGGAAGGTGCCAGCCGTCAGGACGACGGCGCGAGCGCGAAACCGGATGCCGATCTGGGTCACGGCACCCACGACCCGATCGCCCTCCAAAATCAAGTCGTCGACGGCTTGCTGGAACAGCCAGAGATTCGGCTGGTTTTCGAGTCGCCGGCGAATCGCCTGCCGATACAGGACGCGGTCCGCTTGGGCACGAGTGGCCCGGACGGCCGGGCCCTTCGACGCATTCAAGATGCGGAATTGAATGCCTGCCTCGTCCGTGGCCAAGGCCATGGCCCCGCCCAGCGCATCCACTTCTTTCACCAAATGTCCCTTGCCGATCCCCCCAATCGAGGGATTGCATGACATTTGGCCCAAGGTCTCGATGTTATGTGTAAGCAGCAGCGTCTTGCAGCCCGATCGAGCAGAAGCAAGGGCGGCTTCAGTGCCTGCGTGGCCACCGCCTACGACGATGACATCAAATTCGGTCGGATACAGCATGGTGAGGTCCAGAGGGATGCCGGACGATTCCGGATCGGCCGCTACGGGCAAGCGGCGAAGACTGAGCGCGTCGCGGGGGGCGACCACTCATGATTATAGGACCCCCTACCTTGCAAAGCGAGCCACCATTGTCCCTAGGGCACTGTTTCACGTGAAACAGTGGTGTGGCGGCCACTCGGCATCGCTCGATGCCGCCGTATGGCGTGCGCGGCGGGCACTCTACTGCGCCGCCTGGCGCACACCGGATCTACCTTTCACCACCCGATCAGGTTTTCTTTTCCCCGACCAAGTTCGGCCCTACCCCGGCCGGTCCGCGGCCTCCCGCCACACCCTATTCCAGAAGCGAAACCCGGATGCTTGCAGCTCGGAACGCCCCACTCCAACGCGTTTCCCTCGAGACTCCTACGAACAGGGCGCGCTTGCCCACGAATGCGCCTGCGCCCCACTTCTCGCCCGCGCTTCGTGATCTCGCCACGGAAACGACCCAGGCCGCCGATCGACCGACCCTAGGCCACGCCACCCCCTCTGTCCATCCAGCTGGAAACATGCCAGCATTCCTCTCCCGCCCCCCTGCCAAGCCAAGTCATGCCCGAGAGGCACCCGCAGCCCAAGGCCAGGCACCAAGCGAGGCCGGTGCGTTCATCCATTTCTTTGGCGCGCGATGCACAGGGAAGCCTCGTGCTGCTTCACCGGCATGGAGCATTCACCCACCAGGATCTCGCCACCGCTCAGCCCCCCCGGCCCATCTAGGCATTTACCTTGAGGTGATCAAACGTCGCGGGACCATCTATGGACGCCGCCTTCCCCCCTCTCCCTTCCCGCGACAGATGCGTTGGCCTCTCCGGAGAACCCCGGCATTCTCCTCCTCGCCGTCCTCCCGGCCAGTCCGGAGCATTGCCACCTACGCCGCAATGCCGTGGCGGCGACTGGTCTTACGCCAAGGCTTGGGGACACACCATCGCGCGCCTGGTGAAGAAGTACCGAGCACGGATGCTGAAGCGATGATTGTTTTTCGGCCGCCCATCTGCTGCCTGGCCTTCCCGGTGGGCACTCCCGGACGGTGGATTACGCCAGCGACTTCAAGACCGCGCCTACAAACCCCTGCCCAACACCACTATAGGAATGACGCGTCTTCGCGTCGCAAGCCGGTTCGCAGACTATCCACCACGCAAGATTCATCCGCAGGCGCAATCTTGAATTAAAGGACGACCGGCACACCCTGCCAACACGAACCCCGGCGATCCGCCGAGACGAGCCCAGACACCACTGAACTCCGGGCTCATGTTTCACGTGAAACATCGCCGACTGGCGTTATGCGTCGGGCCTCATCGCTCCCGGAGGTTCGTCCCTTCCCCGCCCTTCTTCCCGCCGCGCCCGTGCGATCAACAGGTCGAGGAGTTCGTAGAGCTGCGCGACCTCATGCGGCGCCAGTCCCTGCAGCATACGAACGTTTCGTTCTTCCGACGTTGCCCTGAGCGCCTCCGCAATGGCCGAGCCAGCTGGCGTCAAACGCAACTCAGCCTCCCGGCTGTCCCGCAGCGACCGGCGCCTTTCCACCAATCCACGCTTGCCGAGCGCACTTACTGCCCGACTTACCTGCGCCGCATCGACAAACGCTGCATAGGCCAGTTCGCGAATGGAAATCGGCTCCAGGCCATGCAGCAGCGAGACCACCTGCCACTCTACCTGGGAGAGACCGAAACGGCCTCGCGCTTCGTAGACGGCCGCCCTCATCAGTGCCTTGCTCAACATCGCAACTTTGGGAGCAAGCAAAGCTCCTTGGTGGAGGGAACCCGGCGGCGCCGGCTCTCCAGGCTGAGGCTCAGGCGGCCCCGATTCATCTGGGATGATCAACGAATCCTCGTATGACAGAACGGGCAGAGACGCAATGCGGGAGCGGGTGAGTACGGCGCCGCGTCGTCGCTCCCCCTCAACATATTCAGTCTGAACGACGATCGCACGCCTGCGCAATCCCCAGCATAGGGGGTATATTGCCTACTCCGACGTCATCCCAAGCGCTACCAGGCGCCCCATTTCCATGATTTTATCATGCATATGGGCGTGCTTCATCCCCGGTTGCCAAGGCCGCCTAATGGCTGCCCTTAGGGAAACAGCACTGAGTCAAGGACGTTGATGACGCCGTTATCCACTTCGACGTCGGGCTCCAGCACTTCCGCCTCATTAAGCAGCACTGCCCGGTTCTTTCTATGGATAGTGAGGATCTCGCCCGCTTCCGTCTTGATTTGCGTCCCTTCTTTTGCTTCCTTGAGCAGGATTTTCCCGGCCGCCATGTGCAGCTTGACGACTTTCACCAGGGTTTCCTTGTCCTTCAAGGCATCGCGCTGCGCGGCAGGCAATTTGGCGAAAGCTTCGTCCGACGGAGCAAATACGGTGTAGGGTCCCTGCTCTTTCAACGCCTGTTCCAGACCCGCCTCCCGTACTGCGTTCAACCATGAGCTAAAGGTGCCCGCCGTCGCGGCGGTATCGATGATGTTTCGGGCATGGACCGGCATCGCACCAGCAACGGCCAGAGCCATCAGCAATATCGCGTTTCGTGCCCCCTGCATGAGTTGCATGCGATTCTCCCAAGCGATAATCGTCTCCTTGAAAACGAACGGCCCAAACCCCGGTATGGGTTCAGCCATGAATGATTATGGTGGCCCGGTACACTGTAACCAGGGCCGTCGCTTCGAAAGGGGGCGCAACAGGGATGCCCGGGCGCTCGAGCTCCGCGCCCGATGAAAAAAGCCCGCGTCTCGACGCGGGCCCGGGTAGGAACGGAGCGAAAGGCGCCCTCAGGCGTGCAAGCGCTCCGCAAGCTTCTTCCGCACCTCCAGCAGCTGCGCAGGCAGGCCGTGCTTGAGCAGATCGAAGAGTTCATCGTGCAGCCGGAACTCCTCCTGCCACGCCTCCTTGTCGATGGCGGTGATCTTGTGGAATTGCTCGCGGCTGAAGTCGAGGCCGTCCCAAGTCAGGTCTTCATACGAAGGCGACACGCCGAACACGTGATCCACGCCCTGCGCCTTGCCCTCGATGCGCTCGAGCATCCACTTGAGCACACGCATGTTCTCGCCGAACCCCGGCCAGACGAACTTGCCGTTTTCGTCGGTGCGGAACCAGTTCACGCAGAAGATGCGCGGCAGTACCACACCGGCCGCCTGCAACTTGGCGCCCAGCTCGAGCCAATGATTGAAGTACTCGCTCATGTTGTAGCCGCAGAAGGGCAACATGGCGAACGGATCGCGCCGGACGACGCCTTGCTTGCCGGTGGCGGCGGCGGTCGTTTCCGAACCCATGGTCGCCGCCATGTACACGCCTTCGACCCAGTTGCGTGCTTCGGTGACGAGCGGGACGGTGGTCGAGCGACGGCCGCCGAACACGAAGGCGTCGATGGTCACGCCAGCGGGGTTGTCCCAATCCGGATCGATGGCCGGGTTCTGGTCCGCGGCGACGGTGAAGCGGGCATTCGGATGCGCTGCCTTGCGGCCGGTGGCCTTGCCGATCTCGGGCGTCCAGTCCTGGCCTTGCCAGTCGATGCAGTGCGCAGGCGGCTCACTCATGCCTTCCCACCACACGTCGCCGTCGTCGGTGAGCGCGACATTGGTGAAGATCACGTTCTCGCGCAAGGTGGCCATGCAGTTGTAGTTGGTCTTCTCGTTGGTGCCGGGCGCAACGCCGAAATAGCCTGCTTCGGGATTGATGGCGCGCAGCTTGCCGTCGGGGCCGGGCTTGATCCACGCGATGTCATCGCCGATGGTCGAGACCTTCCAGCCCGGCATGGAAGCCGGCGGAATGAGCATCGCGAAGTTGGTCTTGCCGCACGCAGAGGGGAAGGCCGCGGCAACGTGCATCTTCTTGCCTTCGGGCGACGTCACGCCCAGGATCAGCATGTGCTCGGCCAGCCAGCCCTGGTCGCGGCCCATTTTCGAGGCGATGCGCAGCGCCAGGCACTTCTTGCCCAATAGCGCGTTGCCGCCGTAGCCCGAACCAAAGGACCAGATTTCGCGCGTTTCGGGGTAGTGCACGATGTACTTGGTCTCATTGCAAGGCCAGGGAACGTCGGCCTCTCCATCCGCGAGCGGCTTGCCCACCGAATGCACGCAGGGCACGAATTCACCGTCGGTGCCCATGACGTCGTAAACCTTCCGGCCCATGCGCGTCATGATGCGCATGTTGCAAACGACGTAGGGGGAATCGCTGAGCTCGACGCCAAGCTGCGCGATGGGCGACCCGAGCGGCCCCATCGAGAACGGGATGACGTACATCGTGCGGCCGCGCATGCACCCCTGGAACAGGCCGTTGAGCGTGGCCCGCATCTCTTTGGGATCGACCCAGTTGTTCGTCGGACCGGCGTCTTCCTTGCGTTCCGAGCAGATGAAGGTCCGGTCTTCGACGCGCGCCACGTCGGAAGGATCAGACCACGCAAGGTACGAATTGGGGCGTTTGGCGGGATTGAGCCGGCGTAGCGTGCCGGCTTGCACCATTTGTTCGCAGAGCCGGTCGTACTCCTCCTGCGAGCCGTCGCACCATTCGATGCGGTCGGGCTGCGTCAGCGCGGCAATCTCGGCCACCCAAGCTTTGAGGCGCTCATGACGGACCCACTCGGGTGCATTGAGCGTCGCAAGATTATGTTGAGATCCCGCTGTTTTGGCCACGGCGTTCATGGGTGACATTCTCCTCGACGCTTTTCGAAGCGCCTGCTAGTAGTTATGAAAAATAAAGATCCGGCTGCGATAGAGACGGATCGGTTAACTTAATATACCCCGGCACCTCCTTCCAAGCCTTTCCGGCTCGAAAGGGATGGTTACCGTTGGCTGCTCACGCATTCGAGACCAACTGGACTACGATCGCGTCTGATCGAAGGAAAGCCCATGCGCATCACGATTCTCGACGACTACCAAGACGCAGTACGCAAGCTCGATTGCTTCAATTTGTTAGAAGGCCACGAAGTCAAGGTTTATAACAATACGGTCAAGGGATTAGGCCAATTGGCCGTTCGGCTGCGAGACACGGAAGCGCTGGTGTTGATCCGCGAACGCACGCCGATTACCCGGGCGCTGCTCGACAAGCTCCCCAACTTGAAGCTCATCTCGCAGACGGGCCGGGTCGGGTCGCACATCGACGTGGCCGCCTGTACGGAGCGCGGGATCGCCGTCGCCCAGGGAGTCGGCTCGCCGATCGCGCCGGCCGAGTTGACATGGGCGCTCATTATGGCCGCGATGCGGCGCATTCCTCAATACGCCGCGCACCTCAAGCATGGCGCATGGCAGCAATCGGGCATGAAGGCCTCCTCCATGCCTCCCAATTTCGGACTGGGACGCCGTCTCCACGGCCGCAGGCTGGGCCTGTTCGGCTACGGCAAGATCGGCAAGCTGGTCGCGAACTACGGCAAGGCCTTCGGCATGTCCGTCACGGCCTGGGGCCGGGAATCCACGCTGGAACGCGCGCGCGCCGACGGCATCGAGACGGCGCCGAGCAAGGAGGCGCTGTTCGAAAACAGCGACGTACTCTGCCTGCTGCTGAAGCTGACCGAAGAAACCCGCGGCATCGTGACCCTGGCGGATCTCCAGCGCATGGGGCCCGAAGCCTTGTTGGTCAACACCTCGCGCGCGGAATTGATCGAATCTGACGCGCTCGTACTTGCGCTCAATCGCGGTCGTCCTGGCATGGCAGCCGTCGACGTGTTCGAGTCGGAACCCATTCTCCAAGGCCACCCGCTGCTGCGCATGGAGAACGTGATCTGCACGCCCCACATCGGTTTCGTGGAGGCCGATAGCTACGAGCTCTATTTCCGGGCGGCGTTCGAGAACATCGTGGCCTGGGTGGCAGGCACGCCGAAAAATATCGTGAACGAGGAAGCCTTGGCAAAGCAGTAAGGGTGGGGCGAGCAACGCCTGCCTGCCAGGAGTGCGCCAGCAGGCCCACTGCCTGTGGAATGCGGCCGATGCGCTGGGTGTGCGCCAAGCCGGAGAAGAAGAAAAACTGCCCCGCCACGCGGCGGGGAAGAAAAAACGCGACGCGCCTGCGCCGCGCGATAGCGATCGTCGTGCTTACAGCGGCTTGATGTCCGCGGCCTGCGGGCCCTTGGGACCGTCTTTCACTTCGTACTCGACTTCCTGGCCTTCGGTCAGGCTGCGATAGCCGCGGCCAACGATGGCGGAAAAGTGAGCGAACACGTCCGGACCTCCGGAATCCGGCGTGATGAAGCCGTATCCCTTGTCCGCGTTAAACCATTTGACCTTGCCCTTCTGTGCCATATCCGGCGTCCTCTAAATCTCAATAAACAATGCAATGAACCAAGAACGCCGACACGAACTGAAATGCGGTAATGGCGGACATCCGCAAATGGCAGACGGGACTTGCGTGCTGCTTGAATTCAACTGCGAATGGCAGCATACCCGGCCGCTGAACCTGAATCAATAACTTTAGCGGGCGTCTCGCAAATGACGCATAAGACTCCCGCAACAGAAATCGATCACGCCGCCAGGGCCGGAAAATGCCTGAGCAGAATTCGATAAAGGGGCCCACTCACCAGCAGCACGCAGGCGAGCCGAAACACCTGGAACGCCGTCACCAGCGGCACGCCTAGCTGCAAGACCTTGGCCGTGAGGCACATCTCTGCCACGCCACCCGGGGCCAAGCCCAGAATGAGCGTAGGCACGGAAATATCGCTCAGCCGTGACAATATCGCGCCCACCCCGATAGCTAGGGTTATCGCTATAAGGGTATATACCAGGATAAACATCATGAAGCGGGGCGCGGTCTTGAAAAAATCGGGACGATAACGATCGCCCAACGACCAGCCGATCATTAACTGCGCACCATTGATCAGGAAAGACGGCATGGCCGACAAAGCCATCTCCTGGGAGGTCAGCAAAATGGTGACCGCCATCGGCCCCAATACCCACGCATTCGGAATCTGAAAGCGCTGCGCCAGCAATGCCCCGCCTGCGCCCAACGCGAACAAAATGGCAAGCCCGGCAGGATCGACCTGTTGCACCGCCGGCGCAAAAACACCGGTGCCATTGACCCCGGACAGCCGAAAGCCCAATGGCACCAGCACGACCACCAGTAAAATGCGCAGGCTGTGCGCCGACGCGACGAGCGACACCTTGCCCCCGTAGCGGTCGGACAGGTTCGCCATTTCGGCGGCACCGCCTATGGTCGAGGAGAAAAACGCCGTGCTGAATTCGACGCCCGTCGCGCGCCGGAGAAACCATGCGCCGGCCAGGCCCAGGACGACTGCGAACATGGCACCGGCCATGAGCGGGAGGATGTTCCGCGCGATTTCCTCGATGACTGCCGGCGTGAAGTACAGGCCCAGGCCGACGCCCAGTACCCATTGCCCGGCGCAGCGCAACGCCGTGCGGCTCTCGGACCGCACGCCCCCGATCTTGGTGGCCGCTGTTGCCACCAGCGCGCCCAGCATCCAGGGCAACGGCAGGTTCAGATAGACGGCGACAAGCGAACCGCAGAGCGCGATGACGAAACCGAGTAGCAGGCGGGCGGGCATGGAGAGAAGGGAGAAACCGGCATGTCCGCCGGGAAATGCGCAAGTGTAGACTGGGCCGAAAGGCAAATGGTACATCCAAGGTACGAGCAATCTAATGATCAACTCCAAACTCCCGGACGTCGGCGTCACCATTTTCACGGTCATGAGCCGGCTGGCGACCGAAACCCGGGCCATCAACCTGGGCCAGGGCTTTCCGGACTTTGATCCGGATGCCGGCTTGCTGGAAAAAGTCGCCGCGGCCATGTCGGCGGGCCATAACCAATACGCGCCGATGGCGGGCGTTCCTGAATTGCGCAGGGCCATCTCGGCCAAGACGCAGCGCCTGTACGGCGCGGCCTACGATCCGGAAACCGAGATTACCGTCACGAGCGGCGCGACGCAGGCCCTGATGACGGCCATCCTGGCCTCGGCTGGCGCGGGCGATGAAGTCATCGTGCTCGAGCCGACCTACGACTCCTATGTGCCGGCCATCAAGCTGGCCGGCGCCACGCCCATCGCGGTTCAGCTGCTCGCGCCCACGCCGCAGGCGCCCGGGTATCGACCCGACTGGGAGGCAGTGAAGCGCGCGATCACGCCACGCACGCGGGCCCTCGTGATCAACTTTCCGCACAACCCCACCGGGGCCGTGCTCAACGACGCCGACCTCGATGAGCTCGAGCGCATCCTGGCAAGCACAGGCATCGTGCTGATCTCCGACGAGGTCTACGAACACATCGTGTTCGACGGCCGGCAACACGCATCCGTCGCGCGCAGGCCGGCGCTCGCCTCGCGCAGCTTCCTGATTTCCTCGTTCGGCAAGACCTTCCACACCACGGGGTGGAAAATCGGCTATTGCTGCGCGCCGGCCCCCTTGTCGCAAGAGTTCCGCAAGATCCACCAGTTCATGGTGTTCGCGGTATCGACGCCCATGCAGTATGGGTTGGCCGCTTTTCTCGAAGACCCGCGGCATTATCTGGACCTGCCCGCCTTCTACCAGGCCAAGCGCGACCGGCTCGAAGCGGGATTGCGGCAAACGCGCTTCAAGCCCCTGCCCTGCCCGGGCACGTACTTCCTATTGGCCGACTACAGCGAGATTTCGGATGCGCCGGAAAGCGAATTCGCACGTTGGCTCACCACGGAGCACGGCGTGGCCGTCATCCCCATCGCAGCCTTCCACGCTGATCCGCAGGCCCCCTCCTCGAACCGGCAATTAGTGCGTTTCTGCTTCGCCAAGAAAGACACCACGCTGGACGCAGCCTTGGAGCGCCTGCAAGAAATATGACCCCTCCGGGGAGGGGTCACGACGACGGCGCCGCGCGGCAGCCGTCGGGCGCGGAAGAACATCAGGCCGAAGGCGTAGCCGCCGCGGCGCTCCGGCGCCGGCGCGCCAGCATGCGCAGCGTCACCGGCACGGTCAGCACCGCAATGGCACATACCCACAGGCCGATGCTGACGGGGCTTTCCCACAGGATGGAGGCATCGCCGTTCGTGATGGACAGGGCGCGCCGCAGGTTCTGCTCCATCATATTGCCCAGGACCAAGCCCAAGATGAGCGGCGCCATGGGCACGGACATCTTGCGCAGCAGATAGCCCACCACGCCCAAGGCCACCATCATGACGAGGTCGAAGGTCGTGGAATGCACGGAGTACACGCCTATGGCGCTGACCGTGACGATGAACGGCACGAGGGCCCAGGTCGGTACCGACAGCATGCGGGCAAACAGCCCTACCATCGGAATGTTCATGGCCAGCAGCATGGCGTTGCCGATGAACAAGGACGCGATCAGGCCCCAGACGATTTCCGGCCGCTGGTCGAACAGGGCCGGTCCCGGCGTGATGTTATAGAGCGCGAGCACGCCCATCATGACCGCCGTAGTGCCCGAGCCGGGAACCCCCAGCGTGAGCATGGGCACGAAAGACCCGGTGGCCGACGCATTGTTGGCGGCTTCCGGCGAAGCCAAGCCGCGGATATCGCCGTTGCCGAACTGCGCACCCTCCGGATCGGATTGCTCGACCAGGCGCTTCTCGGTGGAATAGGCCATGGCCGAAGCCACCGTCGCGCCCGCACCGGGCAACACCCCGACCACGAAGCCGATCAAGGCGCCGCGCACCGTTCCCCACCAAGTGATGGCCATTTCGCGCAGGTTGAATAGCGTGCGGCCCGTGGGCCTGACCGCGCTCGAACCGGTTACCGACTGCTCGAGCAGCAATAGCATCTCACTGACGGAGAACAAGCCGATCACGACGACCACGAACTGGATGCCGTCGCTCAAGTGCAGCGAATCGAAGGTGTAACGGTATACCCCTGAGTTCTCGTCGATACCCACGGTGGACAAGGCCAACCCCACGGCCGCAGCCAACAAGGCCTTGACCGGTTGTTCTCCCAGCAGGCCAGCCAGGCAACAGAACGCGAACACCATGAGCGCGAAATATTCGGCCGGCCCGAAGGCAAGCGCCCATTTGGCGAGGAGCGGCGCCGCGACCGCGATGCCGGCGGTGGCGACAGCCGAGCCCACGAAAGAGCTCCACGCGGAAATGGACAAGGCCACCCCGGCTTTGCCCTGGCGCGCCATGGGATAACCGTCGAGCGCGGTCATGATGGCCGAGGCCTCGCCCGGCACGTTGATCAGGATAGAACTGATCCGGCCGCCGTATTCGCAGCCGATGTAGACCGATGCCAGCAAGATGAGCGAGCTTTCGGGCGGCAGCTGCATGGCGAACGCGAGCGGCATCAGGATGGCCACGCCGTTGATCGGCCCCAATCCCGGCAGTACGCCGACGATCGTCCCGATGAACGCGCCGATCGCGGCAATCAATAGGTTGAGAGGCGTCAGCGCGACGGAGAATCCAGTTCCCAAGTGGCTGAGGATCTCGCTCACAACAATCCTCCCAGCACCCCGGTGGGCAACACCACGTCGAGTACCTTATCGAACAACAGGAAAACCCCGATGCCCAGGATCAACCCGGCCGTGCCCGACTTCAGCCAGGTGCCGCCAAAGGCCCGGCCCACGGGCAAGCTCATCAGGAAAGTGGCAATCACGACCCCCAGCCACTGGAACAAGAAAGCATATGCCGCCAACGAAATGGCAACAGCCGCGATCCGTCCCTTGACGCCTGGGGAGGCGGGCTCCACCGGGTTGCCTCCCTTGACCACCAGCCACAGGCCGCACAGGCCGATGACCAGCGACAAGAGCATGGGGAAAGCGCGGGGACCGACCGGCTCGTAAGCGAAAGGTGCTTCAAGGCCGTAGCCCTGCCACACCATCACGGCGGCAAACAGCAGTGCCACCGCGCCGAGCAGCCGGTCGTTCAATACGACACGGCTACCCGTCATTTACGCACCAGTTCGAACTCGTTGGCCAGCTTGCGATATTCGGCAACCTGCTTCTTGACGTAGGCATCCAGGGCCTGGCCGGTAAGGCTGAACGGGAACAGGCCGCGCTCTTCGCGCAACTTCGCGAACTCAGGCGTGGCCAGCATTTTGTCGAAGGTAGCGACCCACCACTGGTAATCCGCATCAGAGACCTTGGGCCCGACATAGAAGCCGCGGACGATGGGCCATTGGATGTCAAACCCCTGTTCCTTGGCGGTCGGGACGTCGGCCAGCTTGCCGGGCAGCCGCTCTTCGGAGAACACGGCCAGGATGCGGATGGGAACGCCCGCGTCCAACATGGACGCGACTTCGCCGGCATCGCCCGAATACACCTGGACGTGGCCGCCCTGCAGAGCGGTCAGCGTTTCGCCGCCCCCTTCGAACGCGACGAAGCGCATGGTCTTGTAGTCAATGCCGGCGGCCCGCGCAGTCAAAGCGGCCTTCATCCAATCCTGGCTGCCTATGGTGCCGCCCGCGCCGAACACGACTTTGGTGGGGTCGGCCTTGATGGCAGCCATCAGGCTCTTGAGGTCTTTCCATGGCGCATCCTTGCGCACCACGACTGCACCGTAGTCGGTGCCGATGCCGGCCACCCAGCGCACGTCCGATTCGGTATAGCGGCCGAATTTGCCTTGGGCGATGTTGAGCAGCGAACCACCCGAAAACGCAACGATGGTACCGGCTTCGGCCGGACGCTGGGCAATGATGGTGTTGTAAGCGACGGCGCCGATGCCGCCGGGCATGTACACCGAGCGCATGGGCGCGTCCAGGTACTTGCCCTGTTGCAGGGCGGCCTGGGCCAGCTTGCAGGTCAAATCGAAACCGCCGCCGGGTTTGGCCGGGGCGATGCATTCGGGCCGATCGGGCGCGGCAGAAACGGATTGGGCCGCCAATCCCGCAAAAAACATGACCGCGGCACATGCCGCAGCGCGAAGTCGGACTGTGGGTTTCATCAGTCACCTCCCTTGTTCTTGATCGAGCGGCTAGGCTGCCGCACCAGCCCGACTGTACGAACCCATGCCTTTCAACCAGCTTTCAATGAAACACTTGGGACGCCTGCAGGGCGTCTGGTCGAGGCCTCTTCACTGAGGATAAACCCTAGGTGTCATGGACTGACCCCGTTTTGGTACTTGCTCCGTGGAAACACGAGCGATGCCCGCAAACCCGGCCCCGGGTCGCGATTCTCGAGCACGAGTTGCCCCTTATGAAGCTTGGCGATGCGCTCTGCAATGGCCAGCCCCAATCCCGCCCCGGGCTTGTCCTTGCCCGCTTGTCCACGCCGAAAACGCACCCCGGCCCGCTCGATGTCGGATGCCGACATCCCCGGCCCGCTATCCTCTACCCGCAATACGGCGCAATCGTCCTCGACCCCGACCGACAACGTCACCACGCTGCCTTCAGGGCTGTAGCGAATGGCATTGTCCAATAGGTTGACGAGCGCTTCGCGCAGCAAGAACGCCGATCCGAAGAACGGCAGGCGTTCCGCCCGGGTATCGAAACCGTAGTCCAGCCGCTTTGCCCGCGCAGCGGGCAGCAGGCTGCGCACGCATTCGCCCGCCAGTTCGACTAGGTCGATCCGGGCGAAGGGCACACTGCTTTCCCCCAATGAAGCATCGTGTACCCTCGCCAACGCCAGCATCTGGTTGGCCATCCGGATGGACCGGTCTATGCCCGTATGCATGGCCTGCAGCGCCTGCCGCACCGCTTGGGGATCGGATTCACGCAGCGCGAAATCCACTTGTGTCTTGAGCACGGTCAGCGGCGTACGGAGCTGATGCGAGGCATCGTCCAGGAACTGGCGCTGCGCTTTGGCCTGGGCTTCATGACGGGCTATGTGACGATTGATGGCCGCCACCAGCGGTTGCACCTCCGACGGTACCTCGCTGTCGTCGACCGGTCGCAAGTCCTCCGGTCCGCGGGCGTTGATTTCTTCGCTCAAGCGAACCAGCGGCCGCAATGCGATGATGACGCCCGCCGTCAGTAACAAAGCGCTGAGCAGGATTTGCAGCGCGTCGCGCTCGATGGCCCGCATGATCACCGTACGGGTAAAACCCAAGCGTGACCGGACGCTCTCGGCGACCTGGATGACGATGCGCTGCCCTTCGTTTGCACCATAGAGCGGAGGCTCCAACCGACGCGCCATGGCGCCGACCCGGACCGGTTCGCCGAAATACTCCGCGTTGTAGAACTCCGCCCTGCCGGACCGCAGCGGGTGGTCGGGCAGGGGGAGGTCTGGATTGCCGATTTCCGCCAGCCCGTCTTCCGTCGCGACCCGGAAATACACATTGCCACTCGCGGTCAATTCGAAGAATTGCAGCAACCGGTACGGCAGTTCGACGGCCAATCCGCCGCTGTCCGTCGATATATTGAGATCTATCGCACGCAACGCGCCCGCGAGCGAACGATCGTAGGCAGCGTTGGCCAAATCGTCTAGCAGGCGGACGGATAGCCATAAGCCGCCGGCCGCGACCATGGCCAAGGCCGGCAGCATCCACCACAGCAGCGTCGATTTCAGGCTACGCCGCCTGGCCCGGTTGCCTCGATGCCCGGTCATGCAGGCTCCAGGCAATAACCCAGGCCGCGCAGGGTCACGATGCGGACACCGTTGTCGCCCAGGCGCTTGCGCAGCCGGTGGATGAGCACTTCTACCGCGTCGGGATTCACATCCTGATCGTCGCTAAAGACCCGGTCCAGGATTTGCTGTTTGGTGACGGGTTCGCCGCTACGTTGGATCAATGCCCGCAGCACGGCATGTTCGCGTGGCGACAGCGCAAGCACCTGGTTATCGAGCATGAATTTCTGGGCGGCGGTATCGAACGTCAACGGGCCGCAGGCGAGGCGAGGATGTTCCCTGCCCCGGCTGCGGCGTATCAAAGCGATGAGCCTAGCCTCTAGCTCGGCCACGTTGAACGGCTTGGGCAAGAAATCATCGGCCCCCTCGTGCAGGGTACTGACTCTTTCGCTCAGTGAATCCCGGGCAGTCAATATCAATACAGGTGTGCGGTCGTCCCGTGCGCGAAGCTTGGCCAGCAACCCATGCCCGTCCAGGCCGGGTAACCCGAGGTCCAGGACGACGGCGTCGAAGTCTTCGATTTGGAGCCGTCGTTCCGCAATAGCGCCGTCATTTGCCCATTCCACGACGAACCCCCCATGGCGCGCCAGGGTGCCTGAAAGCCAGCGGGCTAGGTCGGGCTCGTCTTCAACCAGGAGGATACGCATGCGGGAAACTGGAAAAGCGGAAGGCAGATGCTAGGCGCCCGGACGACAGATGTCTATGGAAGCGAAGCCACATGGGGCCGGGTCGAAGGTCGTAGTAGGCAAAGTGTTTTGGGTTTTACCTAAAGCTATCTATCTCACTGGTAGCAGGTAATAGGAGCCTGTGGATAACTTGTGAGCCTGAAAAAAACCTTTTCGATTCAACGATTTGCACATTTTTTGTGCATGTGGATAACCTTGTCCACACGGTGTACCCCAAAACTGGACAAGTTTTTTGGGTCGGTCGAAAAAGGCAGTTATCCAGAAAGCACCCACAGCCTGTGCACAACCCCGCTCCCTAGAGGTTATCCACAGGCCGTTTGCCCGTCCTGGCGCATGGCGCGCCCAGTGGTACTAGCCCAAGGTGGATGATGTCGTTCCAGCCCCGCCTTGGGTATGCTTGGTTCGGTGAATGGGGTCTACTATGCTTGCTTCACCACTTTCCGCGCTTGCCGAGTTCGTCGGCCGGCATAGACGTTTGTTTGTGCTCACTGGCGCTGGATGCAGCACAGAATCTGGAATTCCGGACTACCGGGATGCTGATGGACAGTGGAAACGGACACCGCCCATCAGTTTCCAGGCCTTCATGGGCAGCCCCCTCGCCCGTTCGCGGTACTGGGCGCGCAGCATGGCGGGCTGGCGACATTTCGGCAAAGCCGAGCCGAATGATGCGCACCGGGCACTGGCCAAGCTCGAAGCCGCGGGACGTGTCGAGCGGCTCGTCACGCAAAACGTTGACGGCTTGCACCAAGCGGCGGGTAGCCGTGCCGTCGTCGACCTGCACGGCCGGCTGGATCACGTCCGGTGCATGGAATGTGGGCGCCGCGAACCCCGGAAGGTGTTCCAGGCGCGGCTGGAGGCTCGGAATCCCGGCTGGGTGGGCCTGTCGGGGCGCATGGCTCCGGATGGCGACGCCGATCTGGAAAGCGTCGATTTCAGTGGCTTCCGCGTCCCGGCGTGCCTGGCATGTGGCGGGATACTCAAGCCCGACGTCGTGTTTTTCGGCGAACCCGTCCCGGCGGAGCGGATATCCAGCGCATTAGCCGCCTTGCAGGTGTCTGACGCGATCCTGGTCGTGGGATCGTCACTGATGGTGCATTCCGGCTATCGGTATGTACGCGCCGGTGCCCAGGCCGGGCTGCCCGTGGCCGCCGTCAATCTAGGCCGCACGCGCGCAGACGATTTGCTGGCCCTGAAGGTGGAGCTGCCTTGCGCGCAGGCCCTTTCCTTCGTCTTTGAAGAGGCCTGCGCGGACTGAGTCAGCAAAGGCGAGCCATTCTCCATAAAACGCGATTCATGCGCCAGGAGGCGTCGGTTAAGCTGGCGTGATCGCATATCTTCGTCCTGGCCATGTCTTCGAACCTCCTTTCTCTGGACGCCACGGAACTCGCGCGGGCCATCGCTGCGCGCAAGGTGTCGTGCCGGGAAGTCATGACGGCTTTCCTGGATCGCATCGAACGCTGCAATGCCGGCGTGAATGCCATCGTGGCCTTGCGCCCGCGGGAAGAGCTGGAGGCGCAAGCGGCTGAGGCCGATGCCGAAATGGCCCGTAGCGGCCCGCGTGGATGGATGCATGGTTTTCCCATCGCGGTAAAAGACCTGGATCCGGTTCGTGGCTTGCCGTGGACAGAAGGTTCCCTGGCCCACCGGGATCGCGTGGCAGGCGCGGATAGTATCCAGGTCGAGCGCATGCGTGCGAGTGGCGCCATCATTATTGGCAAGACCAATACGCCGGAATTCGGGTTGGGTTCGCATACCTATAACCGCGTATATGGCGTGACCCGCAACCCGTACGACACCACGCGCTCTGCGGGCGGCAGCAGCGGCGGCGCGGCGGCGGCGGTCGCGCTGCGCATGTTGCCGGTGGCCGATGGCAGCGATCATGCCGGTTCCCTGCGCAACCCCACTGCCTTTAACAATGTGTTCGGGCTGCGTCCTTCCTATGGCCGGGTTCCCGCCTTGCAGGCCGACGTGTTCGGGAGCACTTTGGGCGTGGCTGGCCCGATCGCCCGCAATCCTCGCGACCTCGCGCGCCTGCTGGCCGTCCAGGCCGGTCCGGATCCTCGCGCCCCGCTCTCGGTGCGCCAGTCGGCCGCGGTTTTCGCCGACCATGCCGATGCGCCGTCTCCGTCGCTGCGGGGTAGGCGGATCGGGTGGCTGGGATCCTTGGACGGCCACCTGCCCATGGAGCCAGGCATCATCGAGGTGTGCGAGCAGGCACTGTCCGTATACGAAGGGCTGGGTTGCGTGGTCGAGCCGCTCGTCCTCGACTTCCCGGTCGAGGCGATTTTCGAGCAATGGCTGGTATTGCGGGCGTGGACCATCTATCGTCAGTTGCGTCCGCTTCTCGACGCTCCGGGCAAGCGCGCCTTGCTGGGCGAGCAAGCGCAGTGGGAGCTGGACAACGCCTTGCGCCTGACGCCGGACAAGATCGCTGAAGCGGAGGCCTTCCGCACGCGCTGGTTCCACTTCGTCGCGGGACTTCACCAGCGATACGATGTCCTGGCCTTGCCTTCGGCGCAGGTGTTTCCCTTCGACGCCAACCTGGGCTGGCCCACCGAGATCGCGGGTCGAACGATGGACACCTACCACCGCTGGATGGAGGTCGTCATCCCTGGGACGATGTCTGGCTGCCCGGTCATCGGGCTGCCCGCGGGATTCGATGCGCGCGGTTTGCCGATGGGGCTGCAGCTCATCGGGCCCATGCACGGCGAATTGCGTTGCCTCGACATGGCGCGCGCTTACGACGACGCGACCTCGTGGGCCGAGCGGCGGCCGCCGCCCGCGTTTCCCTTCTAGCCTTGGGGCGTCAGCGATCCGGATTGATCCCGTGCTGCGACAGGAATTCGCCGGCTTTTGCCACGAAAGCCTCGATGAGCTCCGATGATGGGTGCCGGTACTGCCTGACGGCGACCAATTGAGACGTGCGCGTGTAGCCGCGTATGGGGCGGTACACGATGTCCTTGCGCTCATGGCTGCCGAAATTCAGCAGGGAGTAGCCAAAGCCGCTGGCCACCAGGCCCCGTACCATTTCCGCGGAAGTGACGCGATGGGCAATGTTGGGCTTGAGGCCCAGCGAGGCAAAGACCGACAAAAAATAATCCCGGGTCTTGGGAATGTCCAGCATGATGAAGGGCATGTCCTCCAATTGCGCCAGGTCCACGGTGTCGTTCGCGAGCCAATGCGAGGCAGGCAGGACGCAGCGCACCGGACCGGGGCACAGTACCGTCGTCGATAGGGTCGGCGAGATTTCGAAGTCCAGCACGAAGATGACGTCCAAGGTATCTTCTTCGAGCTGGGACATGAGCTGTGGATGTCCATCCGTATGCCAGCGCACGAACAATTGCTCGCCCAGTAAGGACTCCAGCCCGGCGATCGCACTCGATATGGCAGGCGGGGAAATGCTCAGCTCCTCGGCCGCGCGCAAGGCGCTGCCTAGTCGCGCAGCGGCGGCGAAGTACACCAGTTGCCGGAGCGTAATGCGGGGAATGCCGCTGAGGTGTTCCGCCGGGCCGGATCGGCCGCCAGGCGCATCGAATCCGTGGGGCATGCCGGGAGGCGGGGGCACGGCAGCGTGGGAATCTAGGGTTTCGAACATGGCGCATTGGCATCGTGGGCAGACGGGTTCACCCACGCAAAATCTGCGCCATGCCGCCGCCGGAAAGAAAAATCCGAATCAGAGCCCAGGAAATCCGTTTTTCCTGAATCGCCGGCTATGGGATGCTGGTTTCGACGATTCGATTTGAGGAACGGGCACTTTCATGAATCATGCGCCTCATTCTGAGGCCCACCCTTGGTGCGCGGTGGCGGCCTCTCGCGACGTACCAGTCCAGTCCGTGATCCCGGTCATGCTGGAAGAACTATCGTTGGCTGTGTGGCGTTCGTCCGACGGAAGCATCCACGCCTGGCACGACCGGTGTCCTCATCGCGGCATGCGGTTGTCTATGGGAGACGTCGCGGAAAAGGGCTTGGTCTGCCCTTATCACGGCTGGCGATTTGGCGGCGATGCGCAATGTAATTTCATTCCGGCCCATCCCGGCGGCACGCCACCGGCTGCCGCAAGGGTGCGGCCTTATCCCGCCGTCGAGCGCAACGGATACATCTGGGTTGCCCGGCAGGATACGTCGGTCGAGCCGCCATCCCTGCCCGCGGGCGTAACCCCGGTCCGAAGCATGCACATGCCGGTGAGCGGCGAACGCCTGGCGGGGTTTTGGACGCGGGCCTGCCTGCATGCGACGGGACGTTTTTCCCGCGTGGAATCGAGTTGCCCGGAGACGGCGCTTTTCCAGAGCTACGTGGAAGGGAGTGGGAGCATCCTGCATGGCAAGTGGCAATCGGCAGGCTTGGGCGTGGACTATGTGGGAATCGTGCAACCGACGCACGGCGGAACGTGCATGCTGCACTTGGCCGCCCAGGAGCCTCTGTCGGCCGAGGCCCGGCTGGGGCTGAACCGGGCGCTGGTGGCGCTGCGCCATGAGATTTCCCGGTCTACCGCATGTGAGCCCAAATGGGGGATGAACCATGAATGTGTGTGACGATCCGGTGGCCTTGAACGATTGGTATGTCGTGGCTTATGTCGACGAACTTGGCCTGGGCAAAAGCGAACAGACGCAGCTGCTGGGCGAAGAGCTCGAGCTCATGCGGGAGCGCGATGGCCGGTTCCGCTGCCTGTGGCACAAGCGCGATGAAACCGCCGAACCTCTGGAGCACATCCGGCAACGGTATGGGTTCGTTTGGGTATCACTGGGGCGGCCGACGCGAGACATCCTGACCATTGCCGAGTTCGACGACGGAGAGCCGCGCCGCTTTATCCACCGCGGGCGCATAGGCGTGCCGTCTTCGGCCCAGCGGGTAATAGAGAACTTCTTCGATCTCTCCCACTTTTCTTTCGTGCACACCGGCACGCTCGGGGGATATGACGCGGCGGAGGTCCCGCCTTATCGGGTCGAGTACCGGGAAGACGGGCGTGAGTTGTGGGCAGTAGGCTGCAGTTTCTTCCAGCCCAAGGCCTCGGCCGCGGCCGGGTTGGGGACCCAGGTGTATTACGACTACCGCATCGCATCGCCCTGCATCGCGATCATCTACAAGGACAGCCTCGTCCGGCCCGGCAAGAAGGACTTGATCGGCCTGTTCGTGCAGCCTTGCGGCGAAGAACATTGCACCGTGCACTCGTTCGCGCGGGTTTTCGACGAAACCAACAGCGACGAACACATTCTGCACTTCTATCACGAAATCTTCGCCCAGGATCGCATGATCTTGGTCCACCAGCGGCCCCGCAAGCTGCCCGTCCATCCACGCCAGGAAGTCCCCGCGGCTTCCGACGCCAGTTCAGTGGCGTATCGCCGTTGGCTCGACCGTTCCGGCCTGCAGTTCGGGCTGGAGCGCAACCTGACCTGACAGGAACGAACATGATCCGCTTGTACGACTACATCCTGTCAGCCGAGGGCTATAAAGCGCGGCTGTTGATGAGCATGCTCGGCGTTTCCTACCAGCCGGTCAAAGTCGACGTGCATCCCGGCCGCATGCACCGCGAGCCGGAGTTTCTGGCGATCAACCCGCTTGGCACGCTGCCTGTGCTGGAAGATGGCGACTTCCGCTTGCACGATGCGCAGGCGATCCTGTGTTTCCTTGCCGCGCGGTACGACGTCTCCCGCAGGTGGTTACCGGTCGAGCCGGAAGCATTCAGTCGCGTCATGATGTGGCTGGGCTTCGCCGGGCGTGAGATGGCGCCGCTCCTGAGGTTGCGCATGGCCGATATCCAAGCCGCGCCCGTGTCCGGTCGCAGCGTCGTCGAAGCCGAGTGCCGGCGCGCGCTGGGTGTGCTAGAAGACCACGTTTACGAGGGTGAGCTGTGCGGCCGGCGTTGGTTGGTGGGAGAGCATCCCACCGTCGCCGACGTCGCCGCGTTTCCTGGCGTTGCGCTGATGGCCGACTGCGGCCTGGCCCTCGAGGACTATCCTGCGCTGTGGCGATGGGCACATGCGTTCAAGCGCCTGCCCGGTTTCATCGTGATGCCCGGCGTGCTTCCCCCGCGCCTGGCCGATGCGTTGGCCGCCTGACGGGGTGGCCAGCGATTAACGCTGGCCGGCGCCTAGGGTGCGTTCCAGGAATGGCAGCACGGCCGCGGTGAATGCTTTGGGGTTGTCTTCCACCACCATGTGGCCGGCATCCGGGATTTCGGCGCGGCTCGCCTGCCGGAATTCCGCGGCCATGCGGTCCGCGCATTCCGCGGTTACGAGATCGGAGTCGCTGCCGCGCACGATCAAGGCCGGACACGCAACGTTGCGGATCGCATTCCACGAGCGCTCGGGCGGGTCCGGCGTCATGCGCGGATCGAAGATATTGGGGTCGATGCGCCATTGCCAGCGGCCTTGCGCGTCCTGCCTCAGCATCCATTCAAGGCGCGTGGCGAGGCTGCGGGCACCGGCGCGCCGATGCAGCGGACCCAGGAATGCCAGCGCTTCGTCCTTCGTTGCGAACGAGCCGGGCGTGCGGCCCAGTTCTTCGCGTATGCGAGCAAGGCCGCGCGGATCGAGTTCCGGTGCGCTGTCCACGATGACCAGCGCCGCGAGCCCGGCAGGGCAACCGGCAGCGTAGTTCAACGCATTGGTGCCCCCCATGGAATGCCCGACCAGCGCGTATCGCTTCAACTGCTTTTGCTCGATTAGGGCAGCGATGTCGGCCACGTAGTCGTCCGTCGTATAGCGGCCTGCGGGCGCCCAATCCGAGCCGCCGCGCCCGCGTTGGTCGAGCGCGAGCAAGTGGAACCGGTCGGCCGCGGCTTCCGCGAACTCCTCGAACCAATGGCCGTAGGCACGCAGCCCATGTAGCAGGACGACCGCGGGCAGGTCCTCGGCTCCCCATTCGACGACGTGGAGCGACAAACCTCGGCTGGTGATATGAGTCGATCGGGCGGACATGGCGGTCATGGAAACGTGACGGGGTTGATCGAATAGCCGACCTTCAGTTCGATCTCATAGCCATCGGGGTCGGCGATGTAGATGGACGATCCAAAGCCCTTGGCGCCATAGACCTCCATGGGGCCGCGGATGACCTGCACGCCCATGTCGCGCAGGCTTTGCAGCAAGGCGTCCATGTCGGCTTCTATGCTGAGGCAGAAATGTTCGATGCCGCGTTGGGCAGGCGGCGGCAAGGTGTCGCCCGGCTGCAGGGCGATGAGGTCAATCAGGTTCGCGCCGCACCGAACCTGGTGCAAATGGATTTTCTTGAAGATCCGTTCTACGCGCAGGCCCAGCACCGATTCGTAAAAGGCGACGGTTCTATCGATGTCGGTGACTTTCAGCACTAGGTGATCGACGCCGTTGAAACGTGCGGGTATAGGCATTTCGAAGCTCCCATGAAGGGCAACCGCTCCATCATACGTACGCGCCGCGGCCGCCTACCAAACAATCGGCAGGAGACTAGTTTAGTTTTGCTGAACCAATCGCGATCGCGCACGTTGCCCGTATTGGCCCGTCGCACTAATTCAGAAAATGTGATCCAGGCCTGCACGAATCCGAATCGCTTTGCGCTGCATACCCTCTTTAATGTGACCGTATGCAGCGCGACGACACCCCATCCGACGTATCGACCCAGTTAGCCCGCTTCGCGGCCGCGTTGACTGCGCGCGACGTGCCCGATGCCGTGGTCCGGCAGTGCAAGCAGGCGTTGCTCGACCTGCTGGGCATCGCCCTTGCCGGCGAGCGCGCAGGCGAGGCCGCCCGTGCGCTGGAATGCTATGCCGCCCAGGGCGGCGATGGCCCAGCATTGATCTGGGCGACGGGCCGCCGGGCCTCGCCGGGGGTTGCAGCCTTCGTCAACGCGGCGCACGCCCGCGTGCTCGATTACGACGACATCATCGATTATCCGCAGGTCCACGTGACTGTCTGCTTCGCGCCGGCGGCCATTGCCGTGGCGCAGGCTGCCAGGGTGGATAGACCAGGGGAGCGACTACTGGCTGCACTCGCCGTCGGGTCGGAGATCCAGGCCCGGCTCGCGGCCGCCATTGCGCCCGGCTTCGGATCCGGGCTACCGGTGATGCTGGCGAGCCAGTTGTTCGGCTATGTATCGGCTGCTGCAGCCTGTGGAAGCGTCCTCGGCTTCGACCCGACGCGCATGCTCAGCGCGCTCGGCCTTTCGCAGATGCAGGCGGCGGGCACCGAAGAGATGGTGGTCCATGCCGCGCAGAGCGACGGAAAAATCCTGTACGCCGGCCTGTGCAACCAGGGCGGCGTGCAAAGCGCCATGATGAGCTTGGCCGGCCTGGCCGCCTTGGGCGACCCGCTGGGAGGCCGGGCGGGGCTGCTGAACGCGTGTTTTCCCGGAGCGTTCGAGCTTGCGCCGCTAACCGATGGCCTCGGCTCCCGCTACGAAGCGCTGAGGCGCTGCTTCAAGCCCCAGCCAGGGACGTTGGTGAGCCATCCCTTTTGCGAAGCGGCGCTCAACCTGGTGCGGCGTTACGGCCTGTCGGCCGCCGACATCGCATGGGTGCGGCTGCATGTCGGCCCGTGGGGGCGCGCCATGTGCGAACCCTTGGATGTCAGGCGGCGGCCTCCCAGTGCGTCTGCGGCCATGAATAGCATTCCCTACGCCGTGGCGACGGCCTTGGTGAAAGGCTCGGTCGGCGTCGGTGATTTCAACGCCGAGGCCCGGGCCGATGAAGCCGTGCTGCGAATGGCGGCGCGCATCGAACACGACGTGGATCCTGAGCTGGCGGCACCAGGCGCCGTCGAGCCGGGCATCGTCACCCTCCGCTGTCACGATGGCTCGGTCTACCGCGAACGGGTCGAGGTTGCCCGCGGACAGCCGGCACGGCCGCTGTCGTTCGAAGACACCGCCGACAAATTCACCCGCAACGTCGCATTTGCGAGGCCGGAGATGTCCGCCGGCGCGATCGACGGCCTCGTCGCTGCCGTGCGCGATCTCGAGTGCCTTGGCGATCTCGATCGCTTTCTTCAACTCCTTTCGGCTTCCTGATCCATGAGACCAGCCATCGATCAACTCATACGCCCTGGCGCCGTCCATCGGTCGGTGTACACGGACCCCGGCATCTTCGACTTGGAGATGTCCAGGATATTCGATACGACCTGGGTATATCTTGCCCACGAAGCGGAGATTCCCGAACCGGGCGACTACAAGACCACGCAATTGGGACGGCATCCCGTCATTGTGTCGCGCCAGCCGGACGGCGAGATCGCCGCGGTGATCAATCGCTGCCGGCATCGGGGCCCCACCGTGTGCGAGAGCGAGTTCGGCAACAGCAAGTATTTCCGGTGCCCCTACCATTTCTGGACATACCGCAGCTCGGGAGAATTGATAGGCGTGCCTTCGCGCGAAGCGTATGGCAGTTCATTCAATAAAGAGACGATGGGACTGCAGCGGGTTGCGCGCGTGGATTGCTACCAGGGGTTCATCTTCGGCAGCATGAGCCAGAGCGGGCCGAGCCTGCGCGAGCACCTGGGTGGTGTCGCGCGTTTCCTCGACGCCTACGTGGACGCTGCGCCAGGTGGCAAGCTCGCGCTCTTCGAGGGATCGCAGAAATGCGTGTACCAAGGCAACTGGAAGTTGCAGATGGAGAACGGCGTCGACCCCTATCACGTCGGCGCCTTGCACATCAGCGCCGTTACGCCCAAGGCCATGGAGATCTACCAGCAAGGCGGCGGCTGCGTCATTGCCATGGATGGCCACGGCGTGACCGACCACACGGACTACGGTCCCATGCCGCTGGATGCCAGCCTCTCGGGCGGATTCAACCTTGTCATCTTCCCGAACTTGATCGTGTTGCGAAGCCAGATACGCACCATCCGGCCGATTGCGGCCGATCGCACTGAGATCCATACACGGGTGGTCAGGCTCGAGGGTGCGCCGGAAGACGTCAACTTGCGCCGCATGCGCGATCAAGAGTTCGAGTTCGGCGCCGCTGGCACCTTTTTCACCGACGACCTGGAGATCTTCGAGCGCACGCAGTACGGGCTGCAAAGCTCAGCCGTGGAATGGCTGAATTTTTCGCGCGGCCTCGAGACCGAACAGATGAAGAATGGCTATTTGACCGGCGACATCACCGACGAGACGCAGCACCGCGGGTTGTACCGCAATTGGCTGCGCATGATGACAGCGGAGCAGGAGGCTCGCGCATGAATCCGTATGAACTGCGCGCCGACGTGGAGAGTTTTCTTTATCGCGAAGCACGCCTGCTGGATACGCAGCGCTTCGAGGAATGGCTGGACCTGTTCACCGACGATGCCGTGTACTGGGCGCCGGCCGGGCGCGACGACATCGATCCCACCCGCCACGTTTCCATCATTCACGATGACAAGGCGGCGATGGGCCGCCGAGTCAAGCGGCTGCGTTCGGGCTTTGCCTTCGCCCAGGAACCCGCCTCGCGGGTACATCGGATCATCTCTAACGTCGAGGTGGCGAAGGCATCCGGCGACGGAAACGATTGCGAAGTCCACTGCATGATGCTGCTGGTGGAACTGGCGCGCCACAGGCAGACCATGCATTCGGCGCGCTGCGAGTTCACGCTGATCGGCTCTCGTCCGCACTGGCGCATTCGCCGCAAGAAGATCAACTTGCTGCGCAGCGCAGAGCCGCTCGAATGCATTGCGTATTTGCTCTAGCGTAGCGCGCCCATGGCTTCGGACATCCACCCGCGCTTTACCGTGCTGAGCAATGAGTTTGCCGCGGTTCGCCTCAGCATCGATACGAGCGGGCAAAGCCCCAGGCTGAGGATCGACGACCTGAGGCATGACCGCACAGCCTGGCTCGATGCGTTTCAACTGGCTGCGCTGGCCAGCGGCGCGGCGGCCGATTTCGACATGCATATGGACCCGGGGCGAACACCGGGACAGGAAGGGGCGCGATGAGCAAGCGTTCCGGGAGGCCCGGCCAGATGCCGTGCAGGTTTCGTACCGCGCGGGTTCGTTCATTAATCGATTGAAGGTGTGCCATGAAGCCATTCGCTTTTCACTCGTTGCGGCGCTGCGGCGCCAAGGTGCTCGTCGCAGGCTTCGCCCTGGCCGGCGCGTTGTCCGCCCAGGCACAGCCCCTGACCAAAATCCGCTACAGCCACGACTGGCGCTTCGACGGCCCGTCGGCCATCGTGTTGATGGCCCAGGGCAAGGGCTACTTCGCCAAGGAGGGGCTGGAAGTGACCGTGGATACGGGAACGGGATCCGTGTCGGCCATCCAGCGGGTCATCGGCGGCACGCACGAGATGGGCACCGCTGATACGAGCGCCATGATCGAGTACATGGCGAACAACCCTTCCACGCCTTCCGTCCTCGGCGTGTACATGCTGCTCGAGCAGCTGCCGGCTTCGGTCTTCTCGCTCAAGAAACCTGTACGGTAACATGGTGGTCACCTCGCCCAAATTCGCCGCCGAAAATCCCGCTCTCGTCTCGGCCTTTCTGCGGGCATTCAACCGCGCGGTCAAAGACACGTTGGCCAACCCCAAAGAGGCGATCAAGTACCTGAAGGCGCGTGATGGCATCATCGACAGTTCGATCGAAGAGCGCCGCCTGCGCATGTTCCTTTCCAGCGTCGATACGCCCGCAACGCGCGCCGACGGCTTGGGCGGCGTGGACATGGCCCGCCTGCGGATGAACATCGTGCAGGTATCCGATGCTTTCGGGTTGAAGTCTTATCCCGACGCCGAGAAGCTCTTCACCGACAAATTCCTGCCTTCGGCGCAGGAACGCGCGCTCAAGTAGCTCCGGATTGCTGAACCAAAGGAAAACCCTGCGCGAGTGCCTCGCGCAGGTATTCCACGAAACATTGGACGGCTCGCGGGACCCTGGGCGCCCACGGCCGGAGCGCATAAATGTGATGGCCGAAAAAACCTTGCACGCGCCAGCCGGGCAGGACCTGCCTCAGCCTGCGCAGGCTGGGCGCCGCGCTGAAGTCCGGCAATAGCGCGATGCCCAGGCCGTCGAGCACCGCTTCGCGCAAGACTTCGCTGTTGTTGGCCTTGAACGGCCCCTGAACGGGGACGGACAGCGCCTCGCCTGCCTCGCCGTCTTCTGGCACGAAATTCCAGGTGTCGGCGCCGGGGCGCAGGTACAGTAGGCAATCATGTGCCGCCAATTCGCGCGGATGTAGCGGCGTCCCGCGCCGCTTGAGATAAGCGGGACTGGCCACCAGCAGTGATCGCGTCTCGCACAACGGCCAAGCCACGTAGCTTTCCGGCGCGACGCCGGTGTGGCGTATGGCCAGATCGTAGCCCTCCTGGGCGAGGTTCACGAACTGATCCGTCAGGTCCAGGTGGATGCGGACGTCGGGATAGCGCCGTATGAAGGCGGACAGGCGCGGCGCGATGTGCTGCCTGCCCAGTGCGACGGGTGCCGTGACACGCACCGTGCCGCGCGGGGTGCCGGACAAATCCTTGACCGCGGTGAATCCTGCATCGATGCGCTCGAAGGCGGGCGCGGCGTCCATGACCAGCTCGCGGCCCGCATCCGTCAATACCACTGACCGGGTGGTCCGCTGCACCAGGGGTACCCCGGCCGCCCGCTCGAGGGCGCCGATGCGCATGCTGACCGAGGCCTTGGACACGCCCAGGCGGCGGGCGGTCTGGGTGAAGCTGCGGGTCTGCGCCAATATCGTCAGCAGATGAATGTCCGCCACCCACTGAGAAATCGAATCGGATGCCATGACGATGGATTGTTCAAAATAATGAACACTTTAATTGGATTTGGACGGCTTATCCATCCGGAACGGGGGCCCTAGACTGAGGGCCTTGCTGTTTTCTCGTCAGGATGCTTGCCATGCCTATCGATCCCGCTACTTTTGCCCAGCGCCCCTCCCGCATCGTCCATTGGGTGGACGGCGCGCCTGCCCAACCCGCCGGCACGCGCACGGCCGACGTCTACAATCCCGCGACCGGAAGCGTCACGGGCCAAGTCGTCCTGGGCAGCGCCGCGGACGTCGATGCCGCCGTCGCCAGCGCCAAGCGCGCGTTTCCCGCCTGGGCCGATATTCCGCCCATTCGTCGCGCCCGCGTCATGTTCCGCTTCTTGGAACTGCTGAACCGCCACAAGGACGACTTGGCGCGCGTCATTACGGCCGAGCACGGCAAGGTGTTCACCGATGCGCAGGGCGAGGTCGCGCGCGGCATCGACATCGTCGAATTTGCCTGCGGCATTCCGCAACTGCTCAAGACCCAGTTCACCGACCAAGTCTCGACCGGCATGGATAACTGGACCCTGCGCCAGCCGCTCGGCGTAGTCGCCGGCATCACGCCGTTCAACTTTCCGGTCATGGTGCCGATGTGGATGTTCCCGGTTGCCATCGCGGCCGGCAACTGTTTCGTGCTCAAGCCCAGCCCCGTGGATCCCTCGCCCTCGCTGATGATGGCGGAACTCTTGAAAGAAGCGGGCCTGCCGGACGGCGTATTCAACGTCGTGCAGGGCGACAAGGAAGCGGTCGACGCGCTGATCGCGCATCCCGACGTGGCGGCGATCTCTTTCGTCGGCTCCACCCCCATTGCGCAAAGCATTTACGAGGCCGGCGCGCGATACGGCAAGCGGGTGCAGGCACTGGGCGGCGCCAAGAACCACATGGTCGTGATGCCGGACGCGGACCTGGACCAGGCCGTGGATGCGCTCATCGGCTCGGCCTACGGTTCGGCCGGCGAACGCTGCATGGCGATCTCGGTGGGCGTGTTGGTGGGCGACGTGGCCGATCGCATCATGCCTCGGTTGATCGAGCGCACCCGCGCGCTCAAGGTCAAGAATGGCATGGAGCTGGATGCCGAAATGGGCCCCATCGTGCATGCCGCCGCCCACCGCCGCATCAGCGACTACATCGGCATAGGCGTGGAGGAAGGCGCCCAGTTGCTGGTAGACGGCCGCCGCTTCGATCCCGCCTCGGCCGGCCCTGGGTGTGAGAAGGGCTTCTGGATGGGGGGCACATTGTTCGATCACGTGCAGCCCCACATGCGGATTTATCGCGAAGAAATCTTCGGACCCGTGCTCTCTTGCGTCCGCGTGCCGGATTTCGCCGCTGCAGTCGAACTCATCAACGCCCATGAATACGGCAATGGCGTGAGCTGCTTTACCAGCGACGGAAACGTGGCGCGGGAATTCAGCCGGCGCATCCAGGTCGGCATGGTCGGCATCAACGTGCCGATTCCCGTTCCCATGGCCTGGCATGGATTCGGAGGCTGGAAGCGGTCGCTGTTCGGCGACATGCACGCCTACGGCGAAGAAGGCGTGCGGTTCTATACCCGGCAGAAGAGCATCATGCAGCGCTGGCCGAGCAGCATCGGCAAGGGGGCGGAGTTCGTCATGCCCACCGCCAAGTAGGCGGTTCCATGCGCGGGCCCGCACCTGCGGGAGGGAATGCCGGGCCGCCGCGCGGCCCGGTGCGGGCGTTCACGCGGTGCTGGACGACGGGCTTGCCCAGCCTACAATCCTGACATGTCCGTCGTTCGTTCGTCCACGCCCGCCATGGCCGCTTCGACTCCGCCTCGGTTCCAGTTCCGGCTGCGCGTCTACCGGGATGCCGGCATCGCCATCGGTCCGGGAAAGATCGCCTTGCTGGAGGCTATTCTCCAGACCGGCTCCATCACTGCTGCTGCCCAGCAAATGAACATGTCCTACCGTCGCGCCTGGTTGCTGGTGGACGAATTGAACCGCGCGCTGCGCGAGCCCGCGGTGGAAAGCGCCGTGGGCGGCGCACGGGGCGGCGGTACCGTGGTGACCGAAATGGGCAAGGAGCTCATTCGCCGTTACCGTTCCATAGAAGCCACGGCGCATGCCGCCGCCGCGGACGATATCGACGCGGTGAGCCGGATGCTCGCGCCTTGATGCCGCGCGCTGTTCCTCCAGGCAACCCTCCCCGCTGCTAGTTCGGCTGCCGTTTCCATTCCGGGCGATGCCCGTCTTGCCGCGGCGCCGGACGTGTGCGCGAAAAAACAGGGGCTGTTCACGCCAACCGGAATCGTTATATTCTTTGGAATATGACGAGTGCGCTGTTCGAGAGCTTCGACGCTTTTCCGCTGGTTCTGTCCCTCAAAGTCGCAACCCTGGCCACGCTGCTCGCGTTGGCGGCAGGCATGGGGCTGGGCTGGCTGTTCGCGCGCAAGCCGTTTCCCGGCAGCGGCGTCATCGAAGCGCTGTTCATGCTGCCCCTCGTGCTGCCGCCCACGGTCATCGGCTATGGCATCTTGCTTGCCGCCGGCAGGCGCAGCCCGCTGGGGCAATGGCTGTACGAAAGCTTTGGCTACACCCTTATCTTCAACTGGCATGGGGCGGTCGTGGCCTCGGCATTGGTGGCACTGCCGCTTGTGCTCAAGTCCGCCGGCGCGGCGTTCGCCGGCGTCGATCGCACGCTCGAGGCCGCGGCCAGCACGCTCGGGCAGTCGCGCTGGTCGGTGTTCCTGCGCGTGACCCTGCCGCTCGCCTGGCCTGGGATCTTGGCCGGTACCCTGCTGGCGTTCGCCCGGGCCATGGGCGAGTTCGGGGCGTCGCTAATGGTGGCCGGGTCTATTCCGAATCGCACGCAAACCTTGTCCATGGCCATCTACGATGCGGCCCAGGCGGGCCAGGACGAGCTGGCGATGTTGCTGGTGTTGATCGCGTCAGCCATATCCGTTGCCATTCTCTTGGCTTGCAACCGTTATTTGTCTTTCCGCTAAGGTCGAGCGATGCCGTTCATCCGCCGTTTCACCGTGTTCCTGTGCATGGCGTGCTTGCCGGCGTCGACGCTTGCGGCCGAGCTCATGGTGTCGGCCGCGGCGAGCCTGACCAACGCATTCCGGGACATCGGACGGCGCTTCGAACAGCAGCATCCCGGAACCGTCGTCCGGTTCAACTTTGCCGCATCGGGCATTCTGCTCCAGCAGTTGCGCCAGGGCGCGCCGGCGGATGTCTTCGCCAGCGCCGACCAGGCCACGATGGACCGTGCGGCGGCAGAAAAACTCGTCGATGGCCTCACGAGGCGCAACTTCGCCGCCAACAGCGTCGTCCTGGTCGCTCCGGCGCGCGGCGGGCCCGACCTGGCCACGTTGCAGGACCTGCTTTCCCCGGCTGTCGAACGCATCGGTGTCGGCAAACCGGCCACCGTGCCGGTGGGCGGCTACACGAAACAGGCGCTTGAGGCCGCTGGGCTCTGGACGCCGCTAGAGGCCAAATTCATCCTCGCAGACAGCGTGAGGCAGGTGTTGGACTATGTCGGCCGCGGCGAGGTCGACGCGGGTTTCGTTTACCGCACGGATGCCGCACTCGCGCGAGACAAGGCGCGTGTCGTGCTGACGGTCGCCGGACACGCTCCGGTTCTTTATCCCGTCGCCGCCACGCCGGAAAGCCGGTCCCCAGGGTTGGCCCGGTCTTTCATCGATTTCCTGTTTTCCGAGCCCGGCCGCGAAGCGCTGAGGCGTTACGGATTCGAAAATCCATGATCGACGTCGACATCACGCTGACGATCCAGGACGGCGCAAGGCGTTTCGACCTTGCCGCCCGCTTTGCCACCGAGGCTTCGTTCGTGGCGCTGTACGGGCCCTCCGGGTCGGGCAAGACGTTGACGCTGCAGGCCGTGGCCGGCCTGCGCAAGCCGACGGCCGGGCGCATCGCCCTCGGCGGCCGGACCCTGTTCGACGCCGAGCGCGGCATCGACGTGCCACCGCCACGGCGCCGTATCGGCTACCTGTTCCAGCACTATGCCTTGTTCCCGCATTTGACGGTCCGGCAGAACATCGGCTTCGGATTGGGTTCTTGGTGCCGTCGCCCCTCGCCCGCAGACGAACGACGCGTCGACGAACTCATGCAGCGATTCGGCCTCACCGACATGGCGGGTAGCCGTCCCGCTGCGCTCTCGGGCGGCCAGCAGCAACGCGTGGCGCTCGCGCGCGCGCTGGCATGCGAACCGGATGCGCTGCTCCTCGATGAACCGTTCGCGGCATTGAACCCGATGCTGCGCGGCGCGCTGCGCAAAGAGCTCGCCGAGGTCGCCCGCCAATGGAAGATCCCGGTGCTGATGATCACCCACGATGTGGACGACGTGCTCGAACTTGCCGAGGTCGCCTTTATTTACGAAGGCGGACAAATCGTCAAAGAAGTGAACGTGCGCGACGGCTCCAGCCGGGTCCTCGCACGCCGCGCACTGGGCGACGAAGCCTCGGTCGAAACGCCCATGCGGCGCAAGTTGCGCCATTTGCTGGGCGATGGCGCGGCCGTGGGCTGAGGAGCGTTATCTCCGGCAAGCGGGGCGCTGTAGAATCGACCGTCACCGAGCGTCCCGTGCTCGCCCTCGACCGTTCGCCTTTGGGTTCCCCATGCAAATATTCGATCGCTCCGCCGCAGTGGGTTTTGGCTTCAATCCCTTGAATCGCCTCTCCGAATCCCGCGGCGACCAGCAGCTCATCCAGGGCCTGCGGAGTGATCCCGCCACGCGCTTCATGGTCTTCATCGACGACGTTCCCCTGCTCGACGTGCGCGGCGCCCAACCAAATCCCTTCTTTCCTGCCCAGGCTTGGAGCGGTTTCGGTCCCGCAGGACACGAGATCTTCATGGGACAAGATGAAAACGGCGTGGCGCTGTTCGCTGTGTCGCTAGACGGCGTACCGGCGCAAACCGCGGGCGAGCGGCCGGGTCTCGAGCTGCTGGACCTACGTTCCATCGCTACGCGGGGACTTTTCCCGCCAGACGTACTGGGCGAACTCGGTGCCGCCAAATCCATATTGAGCTGGCACGCCCGGCATCGCTATTGCGCTAACTGCGGCGCGCCGAGCCGAGTCTCTTCCGCCGGATGGCGGCGCGACTGCGACGCCTGCGGCGCGCAGCATTTTCCCCGCGTCGATCCAGTGGTCATCATGCTTGCCGTCGATGGCGACCGCTGCTTGCTGGGCCGGCAGGCCCGCTTCGCGCCGGGCATGTATTCGGCTTTGGCAGGCTTTCTCGAGCCTGGCGAAACCATCGAAGATGCGGTGCGCCGCGAAATCCGGGAAGAGGCCGGTGTTTCCTGCGCCGAAGTCGCGTACTTCGCCTCCCAGCCTTGGCCGTTTCCGGCTTCGCTGATGATCGGCTGCTTCGCCCGCGCGTGCGACACCGCCGTGGTCGTGGACCAAGCCGAGCTCGAAGATGCGCGCTGGTTCAGCCGCGACGAAGCGCGCAGGATGCTGGACGGCACGCATCCAGGCGGACTTTCGGCACCCAAGCCGTTCGCCATCGCCCATCACCTGATCCGGGCCTTTGCCGACGGCGATTATCGATTGGCGTAGGCTCCTCGCGGCCCGGGGCAGGCCCGGCCCGCGTCATCCTGGCATTGCCCAAGAGAGCTAGTTGTACGCCGTCGCGGTACTGCTGGATTGCGCGCCCGCGACATCCCTCCATGACGTTACCCGTGGTCCGGAGCTTTCCCTCCTTGGCGTTCTCACTTTCTTGACAACGCCGATTTCCTTCGCTCAATATGATCATTAAGCGGTCATAAGTAACCGCTAAGCGGATAATTTAAGGCGAAGGAGGCGTGGAGATGAGAGGCATACTGACCCGGCTGAGGATTTGTGCGCTCGGCCTGACGTTGTGCATGGGAGCATCCGTGGTGGGCGCGGCACCGGCAGACGACTATCCCAGTCGCCCCATCCGGTTGCTCGTCGGATTCGGGCCCGGTGGACCGACCGATTTGACGTTCCGCAAACTGGCGGAGCTGGCAGCCCGGCATTTGGGCCAACCCATCATTGTGGAAAACAAGCCGGGCGTGGGGGCTACCTTGGCAGCCTCGACCATGGCCAGGCAGGACAAGCCGGATGGCTACACCATTGCGTCGGCGACGGCAGGCCTGTTCCGGGTTCCCTATATGCAAAAGGTCGACTGGGATCCGATCCGGGACTTTACTTGGATCGCAGGGTTGGGCGGCTATACCTTCGTGCTCGCGGTCAAGGCCGATTCACCCTACCGCACGGTGGCAGACTTGGTGAAGTACGCCAAGGCCAATCCTGGCAAGGTGTCTGTGGCAACGGCCGGTGCCGGTACCAGCATGCACTTGTTGACGGAAGCGTTCGCCGCCGAGTCCGGCACCGAATTGACTCACGTCGGCTACAAGAGCAGCAGCGAAGCAGCTGTCAGCCTGCTGGGCGGCCAGACCGTGGCAGCCTTGGACGCGATCGGGAGCCTGTTGCCTCACGTGCAATCGGGAGCGCTGCGCCTGCTGATGTCCTTCGATGCTGAGCCCACGCCATTGCTCAAGGATGTGCCTACGGCCCGCAGCCTCGGCTATGCAATCGTCAATTCCGCACCGTATGGATTGATCGGGCCCAAGGGCATGCCCGAAAGCGTCGTGAACAAACTGGCGGCCGCTTTCAAAGCTGCGGTGGACGACCCCGAATACACCAAGCTCCTGGAAAAACTGGGCCAGACCTACTGGTTTAGCCCGCCTTCGGAATACGGCAAGTTTGCCGCCGACTATTACGTCTCCGAGCGAAAACTCGTCGAGCTCGCAAAATTGGTGCGCCAGCCGTGATGGCATGCAGGAGGAAGGCACCATGAGGATCGTTATCGCGGGCGCTGGCATAGGTGGACTGACTGCTGCGCTCAGCCTGCACGCTGCCGGCTTTACCGATGTCACCGTGCTGGAAGCAGCTCGCAAAATCCAGCAGCTGGGAGTCGGCATCAATTTGCCGCCGCATGCGGTACGCGAGCTGGACGAGCTGGGGCTGGGCGAAGGGGTCGCCTCGTTCGGCATTCCCACCGCAGAGCTTGCCTATATCGACAGCGCAGGGCAGCTCATCAATGCCGAGGCTCGGGGGCTGGACGCGGGTTATCGCTGGCCGCAGTATTCGGTGCACCGGGGCAAACTACAAGAGTTGCTATTGAACGCCGTGATCGACCGGCTGGGCGCCGGGGCCGTGCATACGGGGCGTCGCGTGCAGCACGTCATCCAGGAGAACGGTACGGTACGCATCGCGGCCGTCGATCCCGAAGGGGTGCCAAGCGCCTACGAGGCCGACGTGCTGGTTGGCGCCGACGGCATTCGTTCAGCCGTCCGTACCGCCTTGTACCAAGGGGGGCAGCCTCTTGCGACCAACGGTTGGACCATGTTCCGCGGTGCCGGGCCCGGACCGGCATTTCGCGGCGGTCGTTCGATGGTGATCGTGGGTGACGAACACTTGCGTTGCGTGGTGTATCCCATCGGTCCCGGCATCCTGAACTGGTTGATCGTGCGCCCCACGGAGGGCGCAACCGGAGAACTGGGCAATTGGAACCGGCCGATCTCGCCGGAGGTCGTGGCGAAATACGTCGAACACTGGGACTTCGAGTGGTTGGATATTCCTGCGCTCGTGCGCAGGACCGAAGCGGCCTACGAATATCCCATGGCGGACATCGATCCCCTGCCACGTTGGACGTTCGGAGCGGCCACCCTATTGGGGGATGCGGCGCATGCGATGTATCCCTTTGGTTCGAATGGCGCTTCGCAGGCGATCATCGATGCACGCGTCTTGGCCTATCACTTGGCCACCCAGCCTAGTGCAGAAGCAGCATTGGCGGCATATGAACGGGATCGCCGGGAAGCCGTCGCCGCCGTGCAGCAGGCCAACCGTACCATGGCGGGTGACGTGATGAAGCGGGTCAGCGACCTTGCACGCGCACGCGATCACGCTTCCGCCGCTGCCGAGCTGGCACGCGTGGAGCAGCGATATAGGCAGTTGGCGGGCTTTGACGTAAAGACCCTGAACGAACGTCCTTCCTGGAGCGTGACGCGCGCGTAATGCTTGCGGTGCGCTGTCTTCCTAGTCGAGCGAGCGTGGCGACGTAGGCACTGGCCATGTGCGCGTTGCCTCCAGGGACGGCCTGGTTCCTTTCACGTGTATCAGCTGACGTAGGCCGATAGTCTCCTTCACCAATCGCTAGGGCCCGACGCCATGCCACACATCTGGGGAAGCCTCTGTCGCTTCTATTGATGCAAAATCAACCTTAATATTTAATGAAAAAGTACTTGCATTTGCAAGTTTATTTGTGAGTTAATACGCCATGAATAGTTAGACGACGCGTGACTTCCCATGGCTTCGAATTCGCGTTCCACCCAGCGCAAGCCGATCGAGCCCCTCGAAGAGGAGCTCGACGCGATTAGCGATCGGCGCAGCGAGAAAAAAACGGCCTATCTATTGCGGCAAGTGTCGGAACGGCTGGCCATCAGCCTGACCGAGGCACTCAAGCCCTTCAATCAGACGGCGAGCGTCTACCGGGTGTTGATCGCCCTGACGCGGCGCAACCATGCCCGCATGCGCGACCTGATCGAGCTGACGCTGATTGAATCGTCCACGCTCAGTCGCACGATCGGCCGGATGGAAGCGCAGGGCTTGGTGACGGTAGAGCAAGACGACGACGACGGCCGGGCGGTCATTATTTCCATCACGGACGCTGGGCGTGACCTGCTGGACGAAATGCTTCCAGCGGTGTCGGCACAGTATGAATGGTCGGTGCACGACATTCCTCCTGCCGATCTGGAGGTCATGAGGCGAACCCTGCAGCGCATGCTGCGCAACCTGAAGATTTCCCCAATTAAGTAACCGAGCACCCCTTGGGCGGCTGCTCGGCCGCGTCCGCCGCTATGCGCCGGAGTTCGAAGAGGAGATGGTCATGGAAACGCAAGGCTCGCCCATCTGGATTGACGGGAAGCTCGTCGACTGGTCCGAGGCCTCGGTGCATTTCGTCAGCAATAGCTTCCAGTATGGATTCGGCGTGTTCGAAGGCATACGAGCCTATGAAGGCGAAGCAGGAACGTCCATCTTTCGCCTGGACGCACACATCGATCGCCTCTTCAACTCGGCCAAGATCATCGGGTTGGACATCCCGTACGGTCGCGACGAGATCATCGAAGCATGCTGCGAAACGGTTGCTGCAAGTGGATACACGCAGTGCTACTTGAGGCCGGTGGCTTATATCGGCTACGGCGGCATGGGCTTGAGTTACGGCGATTGCCGCGTGAGCGTGGGGATCGCCACCTGGTACTGGGGCGAGTACCTCGGACAAGGAAAGCTCGAGCAAGGCATTCGCGTCAAGACGTCTTCCTACACGCGCCATCACATTAATTCCAATATGTCCAAGGCGAAGGCCTGCGGCAATTACATGCTCTTCCAGATGGCCCGGACCGATGCGCTGCGCGATGGCTACGATGAAGCGCTTTTGCTCGACTCGCAGGGGCACGTGGCAGAAGGGTCGGTGGAAAACGTCTTCATCGTTCGCAACGGAGCGCTGATCACGCCGCCCCTCACCTACATCCTCGATGGCATTACTCGCGACTCGATCATCGCATTGGCGCGCAGCCAAAGGCTTGAAGTACGGGAGGAGTTCTTCACACGGGACGCGATGTACACCGCGGACGAAGCATTTTTCGTCGGCACTGGAGCCGAGATCACCCCGGTGATCGCGCTCGACAACCGCCTCATCGGCAGGGGCACGCCCGGGCCGCTGACACGACAACTGCAATCCCTCTATTTCGAGACTGTGCGTGGCCGCAACAAGCGTTTCGGCCACTGGGTGACACCCGTGTCGCGGGCCATGGCCTGACGCGGGATTTAGCCATGGCCATCGACTACGCCCAGCCCTACCCGTCCCAGCGTTCGCCGGTGCTGGCCCGGAACGTCGTCTGCGCCTCGCAGCCGCTCGCCGCACAGGCAGGATTGCGCACGCTTTGGCTAGGAGGCAATGCCGCGGATGCCGCGGTAGCGGCGGCCATCGCGTCCACGGTCGTGGAGCCGACCGGCAATGGGCTCGGCAGCGACGCCTTTGCCATCGTTTGGGATGGTACCCAGCTTCACGGGCTGAACGCGAGCGGACGAGCTCCTGCCCAATGGACGCCGGACCGTTTCGTAGGCATGCAGGCCATGTCTCGCCGCGGATGGGATAGCGTCACCGTGCCGGGTGCGGTCTCGTCCTGGGTTGAACTGAACCATCGGTTCGGAAAACTCCCGTTCGAGAAACTGTTCGAACCGGCGCTCGACTACGCCCGGCGCGGGTTTGCGGTAAGTCCCATCATCGCCGCGCTGTGGGAAAGAATCGCTCCCAACTATGCCGACCAACCCGGGTTTGCTGACGCTTTTCTGCCGGGTGGCCGTGCGCCGGCTGCCGGCGAAGTCTTCCGCAATCTGCCGTTAGCCGACAGCCTGGAAAAAATCGCCGTCACGCAGGGCAAAGCGCTGTACCAGGGAGAGCTGGGAGAAGCCCTGGTCCGACATGCTGCGCAGCACGGCGGTGCCATGACCATGGATGACCTGGCATCCCACCGCGTGGAGTGGTGCGGGACTTTGTCTCAGCGCTTTGCCGGCATCGAGGCGCATGAGATCCCACCGAACACTCAGGGCATTGCAACGTTGATCGCGCTGGGCATCTTGGAGCGGCTAAACCTCGGCCGCTACGCAGTCGACAGTGTCGACGCGATGCATTTGCAGATCGAGGCGATGAAGCTGGCCTTCGCGGACGTCGAGGCCTTCGTCGGCGATCCCGAGTCCATGAGCATAGCGCCCACTGAGTTGCTGAGCGACGCGTACCTGGATTCCCGTGCCGCACTGATCGATCTGCATCGGGCGGGAGATTTCGGTGCAGGCGCGCCTAGGCAGGGCGGCACGGTCTATCTCACTGCCGCCGACGAGGCCGGCATGATGGTGTCGTTCATACAGTCCAACTACGAAGGATTCGGGTCTGGCATCGTCGTGCCCGGAACGGGAATCAGCCTGCAGAACCGGGGAATGGGCTTTTCTCTGCAAGCCGGGCATCCGAACCAGGTCGGCCCGCGCCGGCGCCCCCTACATACCATCATCCCGGGTTTCGTCCTTCGCGCAGGTCAACCCGCCATGAGCTTCGGCGTGATGGGCGGGCCGATGCAGGCCCAGGGGCATGTCCAGCTGATCGTTCGTACTCAGTTGTTCGGGCAAAACCCGCAGGCGGCCTCGGATGCGCCCCGATGGCAAGTCGTGAGCGGGCGGGAGGTGCTGGTCGAGGCTGCCATGCCCGAATCTGTCGTCGAGGGCTTGCAGGCGCGAGGGCACGTTGTCCGAAAGCAGGCGCCCCAGGCGGCTTTCGCGTTCGGGGGCGCGCAGATCATCGTGCGGGAGCGTCAAGGCTATGTCGCTGGTTCTGACCATCGCAAAGACGGCGCGGCCGTCGGTTTCTGATAACGGAGAAATGCATGAGCGTGCCGCGGGAAGAATACGGAGAACGAATTAGCCGGGCGCGCATGCACATGAGCGCGGCAGGCATGGACGGGTTGATCGTTACCGATCCCGTTTCTTTCCAGTACTTCACCGGAGAGAAGGCAAGCGCGGGGCGCCCCGCTGCGTTCGTATTGCCGGCGAGTGGCGAGCCAGCCCTGATCAATTGGAGCGGTCCCGACATGTTCGCGCGCGTGTACCGCCAGAACCGAACACTAGTTGTCGCGGACCGGCGCATTTATCCTGAAGTGCCGCTTAATAAGCTCGCATCGACGGATTGGGGAGTGGCAGAGGTTCTCGTCGAGCGGGGCCTGGCGCACGGAAGGGTGGGCATCGAGCTGGGAACCGAGCCGCTCCTGGGGTGGGCCGTGGCAGACTTCGAGTCGCTCCGGTCGAAGGTGCCCCAGATAAGCTGGGTCGATTCCTCCCCTGTCGTCTGGGCTTGCCGGATGATCAAGTCCGAATGGGAGATATCGCAGCTCAAGACTGCCTGTTCGCTAGGCTCCTTAGCATGGAAGCGATGCTTCGAGCGATTGCAACCGGGCGTGACCCAGCGCGAGGTGCAACGCTGGATCCTAGCGCACTATGCAGAGCTGGGGGCGGACCTCGACTCGCCCCCGCCTATGGTGCTGGGTGCGACGGGTAAAGGTGGGGTGTTCCAATCCGGAGACATTCTTTACGTGGACGGTGGCTGCAGCGTCAACGGCTACAAGATGGACATTACTCGGCGCGCAGTCTTCGGTCCGCCGTCTCCGCGGCAACGGGCCGAGCACGACGGAATGTGGGAAATTCTATTCAAGGTGATGGATAGAATCCGCCCGGGCGTCACGACCGCTTCGATTTTCGAGTTTTCGCAGTCATTGCTGGCCGCGACCCAATGGACGAATTATTCCGACCATCCCGCCAAACGGATTGGTCACGGCATCGGCCTGACCAGTGAACCACCCTATATCAATGCCTTCGACGAGCACGTCATCCAAGAAGGCATGAGCATCACTCCCGAACCCAAGATTGAAACGCAGGAAGGATTGCTCAATGCGGAAGAGCACGTCATTGTGCGCGCGGATTGCTGCGAAGTGATCTCGGGAGACGCGCTCGACTGGACACTCCATACGATCTCGTAAACATCGCCGGATCGCACCGGGGGAAACCATGCCCACAGCTATTCGCCTGCTTCTCATGTCTGCCGACGACGTCAGTCATGCGGCCCCGTCGCTGCGCGAAATCATTGACATCGTCGAGCAGGCGTACTGCTGCGATGCGCGGGGCGAGGTCGACGTGCCGGCCAAGGTGGCGCTCCATCCTCACGGTCCGCAAAGCTTTTTGCACGCCATGCCCGCATGGGTAGGCGGGCTCGGGGCGTTGGGCATGAAGTGGGTATCCTTTTTTCCCGGCAATGCGGCTAGGGGGCAGGTGGATTCGAGCGCATTGATCGTTCTTAACGATCCTGATACGGGCGTGCCCGTGGCCATCATGGAAGGGATGTGGATCACTTATGCGCGAACGGGTGCCTGCGCCGCGCTTGCCGCCAAGTACTGCGCCAATCCCGCTCCTCGTCGTATCGGCTTGGTGGGTTGCGGAGGGCTGGGTGAATGGTCGCTGCGTTGTTTGGCGGCGGTCTTTTCCTCCATCGAGGAGGTATATGTCGCGTCGCGTCATCCGGAGTCGCGGGCTGCCTTTTGCGCGCGAATGCACGGGGAAGGCAATTGGACACTCGTGCCCGTGGACGATGTCCGGCAGGCGGTAGAGGGAATGGACATCGTCATATCGTCGGTGCCCAAACTGCAAACCCATCCTGTGCACGGGGCTTGGTTGTCGACCGGCACGCTGATGATTCCGCTTGACGTCACCGGTTCCTGGGACGATTCCGTGTATGCCTCGGCACAACGCATCGTTTGCGATCACCGCGGCAATCTCGAACTGGCGTTTCAGCGATATAGGCCGGGCCTGGATATCGACCAGGCACGGTTGGTCGACATGCAGGACATCGTGAGTGGAGACAAGCCAGGACGGATGTCCGCCCCTGAGCGGATCCTGGCCTTCATGACTGGCATAGGAAGCATAGACATGGCCGTGGCATGGGAAGTTTTCCGCCGGGCCGACAAGCAGAACCGGGGACAACGCTTCGCCCTGACGTGATCTCAGGGTTTCTTCAACTTCATGGAGTGGTTCTCATGAGCAAGCCATGTAGTGGGTTCCTCCGGACGCTGGCGTTCGCCGGCCTCCTGTTTTCGACGGCTGCGGTGTTCGCCTATCCAGAACGTCCGATAAGAATCGTTCTCCCCTATCCGCCCGGTGGCGGCGGGGACCTCGTGTTACGCAACTTGCAGCCGTCCCTTGAAAAGCATCTCGGGCAACCTGTCATCGTCGACTACAAGTCCGGAGCTGCCGGGAACATCGGCACCATGGAGGTCGTCAATGCCGCGCCCGACGGTTACACGCTCTTGATGGCGCCGACCAACAATTTCGTCATCAATCAGTTCCTCTTCCCCAAGATGGGCTTCGACCCACTCACCTCCCTGAGCCCGGTCAGTTTGCTGGTTGAGCAGCCGTATCTGCTTACGGTATCCGGAGCCCTGGCGGCGCGGGACTTTGCCGAATTCGCGGCCTACGCCAAGGCGAACCCCGGAAAACTCAATTACGGCTCGCCGGGATCCGGAACGGTGCCCCACATTTCCGCCCTGATGCTGTCCGATCACCTCGCCGCGCGCATGGTGCACGTACCCTACAAAGGCTCTCAGCCGGGAGTCCAGGCGCTCATTGCCAACGACGTCCAACTCTTCATCGCGAGCTATGGCATCGTGGCGGGGCAGATCTCCGCAGGTCGCATTCGCGCCTTGGCCGTCGCGGCGGACCAACGATTGCCGGCATTGGCGCAAGTCCCTACCACGGCCGAGGTTGGCCTGCCGCCGGGGCTCATTTTGTCCAACTGGTGGGGGATTGCTGCGCCCAAGGGAACGGGCAAGGAAATCGTCGATCGGCTAGCCGAAGCGTTCAAGCGCGCGGTGAACGATCAAGATGTGCAACGCAAGTTCGTTGAGCAGGGAACACTTCCTGTTGCCAGTTCCTCTCAACAGTTTGCGGACCGGATGCGCGACGAAGCGCAAAGCTGGAAAGCGATTATCACCAAGACGGGCGTAACGGTTGAGTGAGCCCCCATCGGCCCGGCTGTTGAGCAGAATGGGTGCGGACGCCCGTCGCAAAGGCGCGGCAGCTTGGGCGGCGGCGGGTGCATAGGGCTCGACAAATCGTGAATCAGATACAGACCTACTTCGACGGAGACCGCCGGGGTGATCGACCTTGGCCAGGTGGTTTTCGTTGGGGAAGGCCGCGCTTGACGCCCGAGGCGAGCGGCGGGTGGAGTTCTCCGCCCCACTCTTCGACAGTGCGTTGCAAGAGGTCGGAAACGACCTTACAGGCAGGCGTGAGCACGCCGGATTTAGGTAGAGCGAGCGTGACGTAGCGACGCAAATCAGGGTTCACGATCCGCGTCGCCTGCAGTGAGGCCTGATTCAACTCATGCATGATCGAATACGGCCCCAGGATTGCATACACCGACTGGGTGGCCGCTAGCTCCTTTTGCGCGGTCAGGGAGTCCGCCTCGATCACGGCATGAAGAGAAAACCCTTTGCTGCGCGCCGTTTCGTCGAGAATCGCGCGCCAATGGGCCGGTCTCCGCGGTAATACCAAGGGCAAGCCCTGGAGTTTCGCGAAATCGAGGGTTGGCGCCTGGGTCAGCGGATCGCCTGGTCTGGAGACAAGGTAAGTATGGCCCGTCGCGAGCAGTCTTTCCTCTGTGCTGGCTGGTTTGTGGTAACGGAAAAGAATCGCCATGTCCACCAAGCCGCCGTCTAGCAGGGCATCCAGTTCGCCGCCCTGACCTTCCCGTATGTTTAGGCGTATGAGCGGGTATTGCTCGCGCAGTCGACCGAAGAGCGTCGTCATGAGCGGGTGTGCGGTCGACGGCAGTATGCCCAGTCGGACTTCTCCCATGGGCACTGACGAGGTGGAACGGATTTCCCGGAACAACTGATCCGTGTCTGCCAGCCAGTTCCGCACCCGCGTGATGATGTGCTCGCCTAGCTCGGTCAACACGACGCCCCGGCCGGTGCGCCGAAAAAGCCTGCCGCCGCACTCGCGTTCCAGATTCCCGATCTGGCGACTAATGTGCGATTGCACGGTATGGCGGGCCACCGCAACTTTGGTAAAGCTGCCGGCTTCGGCGACCTCGACGAAGAGCTTCAGATCGGCTTGGTTCATCGTAGGGCATGCAGTGGAGATATCTCTATTCTGGCATGTCTGAAATCTCTGGCTCAAGGCTAGGAAGATATCTAGCGGATTTCTACACTGCAAGCCGTCACGACGTTGCGCGCGCTGTACAGACATCCGATCAACGGCGCCGGGGCCCCGGCGCCTGAACTGTGTACCACCATGAGTCAAATCCATTTGGCGCCAGAGACTGCGCCCTTGCGTATCGCCGTTGATATTGGCGGTACGTTCACAGACATGGCTGCATTCGACGAGCGTTCCGGCACATTACATTTCGGCAAGGCCTTGTCCACGCACGGCCGGCTCGTCGAAGGCATTCAGCACACGCTCGACGGTGCTGGCGTGGACCTGCGCAACGGCTATCTGTTTCTGCACGGTTCGACCATCGCAATCAATACGCTGCTCGAGCGAAACGGCGCCAACACGGCGCTGCTGATCACCGAAGGATTTCGCGACATCTACGAGATCGGCCGGGTAAACCGTCCGGACGCCTACAACCTTTTTTTCGCCAAGCACACGCCGTTGGTCAAGCGTTCGCTGCGCTATGAGGTCGAGGAGCGTCTGCGCGCGGACGGGAGCGTACATAAGCCGTTGAACGAGGCTCTCGTGCGGGAGGTTGCCCGCGAACTGAAGGCAAAGGGGGTGGAAGCCGTCGCAGTGCTGCTTCTGCACTCCTACCGCGAACCCGCGCACGAAAAGCGGGTCAAGGAGATCTTGCTCGAAGAACTGCCTGGTGCCTTCGTCACGGCTTCTCACGAATTGTCCCAGGAGTATCGCGAGTTCGAGCGGGTCTCCACAGCAGTCGCTAACGCTTACGTCGGGCCGCGGGTATCCGCTTACTTGGGGCAGCTGGAAACGCATTTGGCCGAGCGGGGCTTCGGCGGGGACTTCTATGCCGTCCAGTCAACCGGCGGTTTGTTTCCGGTCGCACACGCACGCCGGGAGTGCGTGCGCATGCTTGAGTCCGGGCCCGCTGCGGGCGTTATCGGGGCGCAGGCCATCTGCGCGCAGCTGGGTCTGCCCGATGCGATTGCGTTCGACATGGGTGGAACCACCGCCAAGGCGGGTGTCATCAGCCAGGGCCGTCCACTGACCACGGGTAGTGCGCTGATCGGTGGCTATGAGAGGGCGCTACCGATCCAGATTCCGATGATGGACATATTTGAAGTTGGCACGGGCGGCGGCAGCATCGCCCGCGTCCAGCTGGGCGACGCGTTGCGCGTGGGCCCGCAGAGCGCGGGATCGATCCCGGGCCCGGTGTGCTATGGGCGCGGTGGCACGGAGCCCACCGTGACCGATGCAAATCTCATCCTCGGTCGCCTGGACGCGGAACATTTCCTGGGCGGCGAAATGCCGCTGGACCTGGCGGGAGCCCGGGCCGCCATGCGGGATCGCGTCGCCGCACCGCTAGGATTGGATATCGTCGAAGCGGCGGACGGCATCCTGCGCATCGCAGTGACGGGGATGTCTCATGCGGTCAAGGCCGTCACGACTGAGAGAGGGCTGGATGCCGGCAGCTTCACGATGGTGGTCTATGGCGGCGCTGGCCCTTTGCACGCTTCGGCCATTGCGCGCGAGCTGGGTATCCGGCGCGTGCTGATTCCTTATGCACCAGGGTACTTCTCAGCGTACGGAATGCTGTTCAGCGATTTGCGCTACGACTACGTCCGCTCAGTGTTCCGTCACCTGGAAGACTTGTCATTCGACGAAATCGAGGCGCTGTATGCCGCGATGGAGGAAGAGGGGCGCGGAGCCGTAGAGACCTCGGCGGTCCGACCGGAAGACATAGTCATTGAGCGATCCGTCGACATGCGATATGTCGGCCAGGAGCACGCCGTAACCGTCGAGTTGCCTCGCGTCTACTTCGATCGACGTGACCGCGATGCCATCAAGCGCCATTTCGACGATGTCCACGCGATCCGCTACGGCACGTGTGCGCCCGCTGAACCTGCCGACATCGTCAGCCTGCGCGTGACGGTAATGGGCATCATGCGAAAACCCCCGCGCCATGCCGTACCGGCGGGGTCCGCGACTCCGCCCGCATCTGCGCGGCGCACGATCAAGCCAGTCTATTTCCGCACCCACGGTCTCGTGCAGACCCCCGTATATCGGCGTGATGCTTTGCTCGCGGGGAACTGCATAACCGGCCCGGCCCTGATCGAAGAGCACGCCTCCACGACGGTTGTTCAACCCGGCGACGAGTTGACGGTGGACGATAGCGGCAATTTGCATGTGCTCATTGGGAGCGAGCGTTGATGAATGCGAGAGATTCTAAGCAGGACACGGTCGATCCGGTGACCGTAGAGATCATCCGCAACGGCCTCCTGGCCGTGACGGAAGAAATGAAGACCAATTTGATGAGGACCGCCTACAACCTCATTATTTACGAAGCGCTGGACTTCACCGTGGGCCTGTTCACGCCACAAGGGGAAACGGTATCCATCGGTCTTGGCCTGCCCATGTTCATTCGCGGCATGTCGGAAACGGTAAAGGCCAAGATACGGCATTTCGGGTTGGAAAACATTCACCCCGGCGACATTTTGGTGACGAACGACGCCTATATTACGGGCAGTCATTTGAACCACTTTACCTTCACCATGCCGGTGTTCTACGAAGGCCGCATCGTAGCGTTTACGTGCTGCATGGCGCATTGGCTGGACGTAGGCGGGACCCTCGGGCAAGTGACGACCGACATCTTCTCCGAAGGCATACAGATTCCCATCGTCAAGTACCGGCGCGGCGGTGTGGTCAATCAGGACCTCGTGGACATCATCGCGATGAATGTTCGTCTGCCGGAGCGCGCATTGGGAGACCTGCGTGCGCAGATCACGGCCATTACTACGGGCGAGAAGCGTTTCTTGGAGTTGGTCCAGCGGTACGGGGTCGAAGCGGTACATGGGTCGATTGCGCGCATCATGGATCAATCCGAAGCGCTGGCGCGCAAGAACACGCTCAGCATTCCCGACGGCGTCTACGAAGCCGAGTCGTTCATGGACGATGACGGCGTAGACATAGGGCGCCGCATCCCTATCCGGGTCAAAGTGATCAAGCAAGGCGACGAAATGACCATCGACTTGTCGGACGTGAGCCGGCAAGTGCGCGGGTTCTACAACTCGGGCTTTACGACCGGCATTGCCTGCGCCCAGGTGGCGTTCAAGTGCCTGACGACGCCGACCGACTATCCCGTCAACGACGGCAGCTTTCGCCCGCTGAAGGTCGTCATGCCGATGGGCACCGTGGTCAGCGCCGAGCGCCCCTATCCCATGCGGGTGTGGATGACCTTTCCCATGACCGTCATCGACACGATCTTTAAGGCCTTGGCTCCCGCGATCCCCGACCGCGTCATCGCTGGCCACCATGCCGACTTGGTCTTTCCCAATATCCACGGCATATCGCCTGAAGACGGTCGGCTATTCATCGTCGGTATTGGGCCGCTGGGCGGAGGGTGGGGTGCAAAGTCCAGTGGGGATGGTGTCTCTGTCACGGTGTGCATCAACGACGGCGATACCCACAATAGTCCCACTGAACAGTTGGAAGCCAAGTATCCCGTTCTGGTGGAGCGGTACGCCATTCGCACCGATAGCGGCGGGGCGGGCCGGTATCGCGGGGGGCTCGGGGCTGAAATGGTGGTGCAGGCGCTCTCCCCGTTTGCTGTGACGACCCGGATCGACCGCATGCATTGCAAGCCCTGGGGCTTAGAGGGCGGCCACGAAGCTGCAGGCAATGGCATCGCCATTCGCCGAAATGGCAGCTGGGACGACAGTATGCCTAACGCGAAGATATTTAACGTGCGTTTGGAACGCGGTGATGCCTACAAGATGTTGTCAGGAGGGGGCGGCGGATTCGGTGATCCGTATGAACGCGATCCGGAAGCGGTCGCCGAGGATGTGCGCGAAGGTTACGTGAGTGCGGAAGCGGCTCGCGAGAAGTATGGCGTCGTGCTCACTTCTTCCGGCGCGGTGGATGCGGCGGCGACCGTCGCGCTGAGGAACCGGCCCCGTGCCTACTGAACCCGTACGCCGGCAGGCGACCGAGCTGCACCGCTTGTGGAACGAGCTCGCGCTGCAGCATGTCACCCTGGGCGGCGGCGCGTGTTCCTGTGGCATCGGCGGAGTGATCGTGCGTTTGCAGGACTTCGAGCGCGACATCTTGGATTATCTGCGGGGCGAGGCTGCCCGCCAGGAGCTAACCGAGGTGGCGTCCGTCCTGGAGCACCGTTCGTCTCACGATGCTCAAGAGGGATTGGCGGAGGTTCTTGCGTCGTTGTCCGACCCGGCATCCACGATGTCTGACGCTGCGGCGGAATGGTTGGTGGGCAGGCTTTCGAGAACGCTGACCTCGTTCTCGCGTTTGCACGGGGGTGCTGGAAGGACATAGTTCGAGATAGTCATGACCAATCGAAACCTGGATGATGACCGTACGCCCGTGACCGTACTTACGGGGTTCTTGGGCAGCGGAAAAACCACCTTGCTCAACCGCCTACTGGCGCAGCCGGTGCTGCGGGATACCGCCGTCATCGTCAATGAGTTCGGCGAAGTCGGACTGGATCACCACTTGCTCGAACAAAGCAGTGAAGAGTTGGTCCTACTTGCCAATGGCTGCATCTGCTGCACGATCCGCGGCGATCTGGCTGCGGCGTTCGACCGATTGCAGAAACATGTTTCTGCTCATTCTCCTGCGCTGCGCCGGGTGGTGATTGAAACGACCGGACTCGCTGACCCCGCGCCCATTCTGCATACGCTGATGAGCGAGCCGACCGTATCTGCGCGCTATCGACTGGGGCAGGTCGTGGCGACGGTCGATGCCTGCAACGGCCTGGAAACGCTCGATCTCCACCCCGAAGCCGTCAAGCAGGCCGCGGTGGCGGACCAGCTAGTGGTGACCAAGACGGACCTGGCAGCGGAGAGCGTACTGACGGACCTGCTTACACGTCTGCAGGAGATCAATCCGGCCGCCGTTCCGGTCGATGCGGTCCGATTGCCGGCCGAATTCGCCACATGGCTGGACGATCCCTCGCCAACCCGCGCCGCCGAATCCCTGAGGCAGTGGCTGCGGACTGACGCCTATGACGCACGGGATGAGCACCCTCATCACCACCACGCCATGGCTACCGGGCATGCGCACGATCGCTCCAAGCACGGGACGGACATTCGGGCTTATGCCGTCATTCGAGATGAGCCCGTTTCATGGGCCGGTGTTCAGCGTTGGCTGGCCATGCTGGCTGCCATGCGCGGCCCCGACCTGCTACGCATCAAGGGCATCTTGAATGTCGTTGAGCATCCGGGCCACCCGGTCGTAATTCATGGCGTCCAGCACCTGTTTCATCCGCATACGTTCCTGCCCGCCTGGCCGGACGAGGATCGACGAAGCCGCATCGTCTTCATCACTCGAAACATCGAGCGCGATCTCGTAGAAGAGACGTTGAAGATATTCGAGCACCGGTAACGCCGGTTTCCTGCCATCACATAAACATGCAAAGGAGACAACCGTGAAAACCCGTCTTCGTTACCTCATCGGCGCGCTGACATGCGCCGCCGCTTTGAACGCCGGCGCCCAGTCTTATCCGCAACGACCGGTCCGAGTCATCGTGCCATATCCGCCGGGAGGCACGGTGGATGCGGTGGCTCGCGTCTTTGCCGACGCGCTAAGCGAGCAGCTCGGGCAAACCTTCGTCGTCGAGAATCGCGCCGGGGCCAGTGGTTCCATAGGCAGCGAGGCCGTCGCCCGGGCCGCTGCCGACGGGTATACGCTGCTGGTCAATGCGTCGACTTTCGCTGCCAGTCCCCTGCTCTTGAAGAACCTTCCGTACGACATAGACAAGGACTTCACCCCTATCACCAATCTGGGCGAAGTTCCCCTATTGGTGACCGCCAACCCGTCGGTTCCCGCCCAGAACCTAAGCGAGTTCATCGCGCTTGCCCGCAAGCAACCGGGCAAATACTTCTTCGGCGCCTCCGCGGCCGGGTCTGCAAGCCATCTGGCAGAGGCTGCCATCAGCTACGAGGCCAAAGCTCAAATCCCCATTGTCCTGTACAAGGGCACCGCGCCGGCACTCACCGATCTCATGGGTGGCCACATCAGTGCAGTCATCGATGCAGTGCCCTCTTCGCTGCCGCCGGTTCAGGCCGGGCGCACCAAAGCGTTGGCAGTTACGAGTGCACAGCGCCTGGGGACGCTGCCGGACGTGCCCACCGTTTCCGAGTCCGGGCTGCCCGGATTCGAAATGGTCTCGTGGTATGGTCTGTGGGGGCCGGCAAAGCTACCCGTAGATATTGTGGGCAAGCTGCACGAGGCAGTGCGCAAGGCCGTCGATTCTCCCCGCGTAAAACGACTGATGAGCGAGCAGGCTTTTGTAGGCAAGGCAACGGAACCGGCTGACTTCGCAGCTTATGTGCGGGCCGAACACGCGAAGTACGCCCGGCTCATCAAAGCAGCCGGAATCACCATCGAATAAGCCAGAAAGCTGCCGTAGGAAGGGGCCGCCCGCAAAATGTGCCGGAGTGAGTCTCGCAACGGGGTGCGCTCGTTCTAGCTCCTCCAGGCCTCGTGGGCAGGGGGAAGCGTTGCGCCGTGCCGGCCTTCTTCCGGGCTCTCCTCCTCTTCACATCGTCGCCGCCCGGATCTGCGAGGCAGCTTGCCGCAGTTCGGCGAGGTACAGCTTGATAGCTTCTTCTTCCGTGAACTGGCCCGTCGGCAGGCTCACGTTGATGGCTGCGACGGTGTCGCCTTCCTGGTTGCGCACCGGCACCGCCAACCCGCATATGGCTTCATCGAGCTCGCCGTCTATCCACGCATAGCCCTGCTTGCGGGCTTCCAGGATGCGTTCGCGCAGTACGTCCGGGTCGACCACGGTGGCGCTGGTGAGGCGCTTGAAGGCGGCGGTCTGCAGGTAGCGCTCGAGCTCGTCGTCCGCCAGTCCAGCCAGCAATACGCGACCCATGGAGACAGCATGCGCCGGGAGGCGGCTGCCCAAGGACGGGCTCATGGTCAGGATGCGCTTGGTGTGCTGACGCTGGATGTAGACGATGTGTTCGCCGTCCAGCACGGACAAGGCACATGACTGTTTGATGCGTCCGCAAAGTTCTTCGAGGCTGAGTTGCGCTTGCCGCCAGTAAGGCAGGCTGTTCAGGTAGGACAGTCCCAACCGCAGTACGCGTGGCGTCAGCCAATAGCGCTTGCCGTCTGCTTGCACGAAGCCGAGTTCGATCAATGTGAGCAGGAAGCGCCGCACTGCCGTGCGGGGCAGTTCGACCGCTTCTGCGATTTCCGCAAGGTTCTTGCGGTACGGGCCGGTTCCCATCGCCTCGATCACCGCCAAGCCGCGGGCAAAGGTGCGCACGAATGATTCGCTTTCTGGGGTTGCCATAGGGTTCCTCGGGCCTTGACAGCGCAGGCCTTGGTCTAAATAATGGTCATAGAGCGGACATTAATATCCGCTAAGCGGTCATTTTAGCAGGCAGCACAGGTGGAATCAACGACACGTATGGACTCCCATGACGACTGAGACGAATTTCGAAACCGATTTCTGGAAGCATGCGGAACTGCGCAAGACCTGGGACCAAATCATTCCGGGCGAACCGCGCAAGACCCTTCCCTATACTCTCACCCTGGAAGCCATTCACAAGTACTGCCGGGTGGTGGGGGACATGCACCCCCTGTATTTCGACGAAGAGTATGCCAAGAAGACGCCGTACAAGGGGCTGATCGCACCGCCCTCCATCCACATCCTGCTCATGTTCGCCTGCACGCCCGCCGACGACTGGATGCGCAGCCCGGGCACGATCAACGCGGGCCAGTCGTGGAGCTACAACGTGCCGGCCCGGCCGGGCGACACCATCCGCCTCCAGGCCCGAGCGCTGGACAAGTTCATCAAGAAAGAACGGTTGTTCGTGATCCACGACAACGTTTTCTTCAACCAGCACGATGAAGTCATTTGCTCCGGCCGCGGCTGGACCATCCGCCCTTTCTGAGATCCATCATGAACAGCACCACTTTCGACAGCTTGAAGCCGGGCCAAAGGATAGAAGGTACGCCGTTCTCGCCCACCCGCGAAAGCATCCGCGCCTTTTGTGAAGCCTCGCTCGACTACAACCCGCTGCATTGGGACGACGAGTACATGAAGGGCAATTTCGGCCGGACCAATTTCGGCGGAATCATCATGCACGGCATGAATAACTTCGGCGTCATCACCAAGATGTTGACCGACTGGCTTTACCCGCGCGGGGGCGTGCAGCGCCGGCTCGAGACGCGCTGGAAGATACCGGTCAAGCCCGGCGACACCATCACGCCGAGCGCAACGATTTCCGCAGTGCAAGTCACGCAGAAAAGCCGCTGGGCCACGTTGACCGTCGAAGTCACCAATCAACGCGGCGAAGTCGTTGCCCACGGCGAGGCGATGGTCGAGTTCCCGCATGGAATGGAGCCGGCCTGAACGCTTCTTCTTCATTACAACGAGAGGAGACGGACATGACGACATTGACCCAACGCGCGCTCGCCGCCTTGGCTTGCGCAGCGGGATGCTTGCTTCCCGCCCTTTCCACGGCCCAGACTTTTCCTTCGCATCCAGTGAGAATCGTCGTGCCGTTTCCGCCTGGAGGCACCACCGATATCCTTGCACGGCAACTCGGCGCAGAGCTGCAAAATATGTGGGGGCAGGCAGTGGTGGTGGAAAACCGGGCCGGCGCCAGCGGCACGATTTTCTCCGAGCAGTTCGTGGCCATGCCGCCAGACGGCTATACGCTCATGCTGACTGCCACCCACCACGTGATCAACCCGGGGTTGTACAAGAACCTTCGCTACAACACGCGCACGGATTTCACGCCCATCGCCCAGGTGGCTGCCGTGCCCAACGTGCTCGTGGTGAACCAGGCATTCCCCGCCCGCACTGTCGCCGAACTGATCGAGTACGCCAAGCGCAACCCAGGCAAGGTGGATTTCGGCTCGGCCGGCACGGGTGGTGCAAATCATTTATCGGGCGAACTCTTCAAGTCCATGGCCGGCATCGAAATGGTGCACATTCCTTATAAGGGCGCTGCCCCTGCGCTGAACGACCTGCTGGGCGGACAGATTCCCGTGATGTTCGATTCCGTGCCTGGCGTCATCCAGCACATCAAGTCCGGACGCTTGCGCGCGCTGGGGGTTACGGCGCTCAAGCGCTCGGAAGCGTTGCCCGACGTGCCCACCATCGACGAGGCGGGCGTCAAAGGCTTCGAGGCAACGGCGTGGTTCGGCCTGTATGCGCCCGGCCGCATGGCGCCCGACCTGACCCGCAAGCTGTCTGGCGACGTGCTCAAGGCGCTCTCCAGCCCTTCCTTGCGCAAAGAGTTCGCCGCGCAAGGGGCCGAAGCCGGAACGATGACGCAGCCCGAATTCGCGGCCTTCGTCGATGCGGAGATCACCAAGTGGTCCAAGGTCATTGCTGATGCCAACATCAAGATCGACTGATTCGTTCATGTCTCATCCCCAATCTCAGGCCGCTGCGGGAAGCCGGTCGGGCGCGTTGTCCCATATTCGCGTGCTTGATCTCTCACGCATCCTGGCCGGCCCGTGGTGCACGCAAAACCTCGCCGACATGGGCGCCGAAGTGATCAAGGTCGAAAGGCCGGGCGTCGGAGACGACACCCGGGCCTGGGGGCCGCCCTGGGTGCGGGACGCCGATGGCCGGGATACAAGCGATTCCACGTACTATGCCGCCGCCAACCGCGGCAAGAAATCCATCACCGTCGACATCTCGACCGAGGCAGGCCAGGACCTCGTGCGACGGCTTGCCGCCCAAAGCGACGTCGTGGTCGAGAACTACAAGATTGGAGATCTCAAGCGCTATGGGCTCGACTACGAGAGCCTTTCGCGATTGAATCCGGGATTGGTGTATTGCTCGATCACCGGGTACGGGCAAGACGGGCCGTGGGCGCACAAGCCGGGCTACGACTTCGTCTTCCAGGCGGTGGGCGGCCTGATGAGCATCACGGGCGAGCGTGACGATTTGCCCGGCGGCGGGCCGCAGAAGGTCGGGATCGCGATTGCCGACGTGATCACCGGCATGTACGCGACCATTGCGATCCTGGCGGCGCTCCAACACCGCACGGTCTCGGGCCGCGGCCAGTACATCGACATGGCCCTGCTCGATTGCATCGTCGCATTGGGGGGCAACCAAGTCACCGGCTACTTCGCCAGCGGCAAGGTACCGCACCGGTACGGCAATGCACATGCCAGCCTGGTGCCTTACCAAGTGTTCGCCGTGGCCGATGGGGAGATCGTGGTGGCCGTGGGCAACGACAAGCAGTGGCAGCAGTACTGTGCTGCCATCGAACGGCCGGACCTTGCGCAAGACCCCCGCTGGAGCAAGGTCACCGGGCGCATCGTGGGGCGCGGGGAGCTCGTGCCGGAACTCGCGCGCACCATGCTGACTCGCACGCGCGACGAGTGGATCGAGCGGCTGGAAGCGCATGGCGTGCCGTGCGGCCCGATCAACGATTACGCGCAAGTCTTCGAGCACCCGCAGGTGCAGCATCGCGGCCTGCGCGTAGACGTGCCGCGCGCGGATGGAGGCATGGTCTCGACCATCGCGAGCCCCCTCCGCTTGCGTGACACGCCCCCCGTTTACGACCGTCCGCCTCCCACCTTGGGCGATTCCACCGTAGCGGTGCTGCGGGATGTCCTCGGATTCTCCGATGGCGAAATCGAGGCCTATCGCCGCAAGGGAATCGTTTGAAGGTCCGCCTTCCTGTCTGGATCTGACCGCATGAATCCCGAAACTGCTTCTTCATCGCCGTTGGCCGTCTTCCGCGAGTATCTGGCGCAAGGCAAGTTGGCATTCCAGTTCGACGCTGCACTTGGGCGGCCGGTTTTCCCGCCGCGCGTGATCGGGCCGGGAAGCGGCACGGCTGATCTCGAGTGGCGCATCAGCGAAGGGCTGGGGACGGTATATGCCGTCACGATCATCAGCCCGCGGGGTGAAGCGCCGTACAACGTCGTCCTGGTGGACATGGATGAAGGCTTTCGGCTGATGAGCCGTGTCGAAGGTTTGCCGCCGGGGGAGGTCCGCATCGGCATGCGGGTGCGGGTAGATGTCTGTCAGCCGCAGGACGGGCAGGCGCCCTATCCTGTTTTTCGTCCGGAGGTTCCGTAATGCAAGGGTTGCAACGCGGCGCGTGCGCCATCGTCGGGGTAGCCGAGTCTGACCTAGGGCAAGTCGCGCCCGGCATGTCCGCGCTCGATTTGATGGCCCAGGCCACGCATCGGGCACTGCAAGACTGTGGATTGTCCTTGCGCGATATCGACGGTGTCTTCGCCACCACCTCGCAAAGCCGCATGCCGACCTTGGCCCTGTGCGAATACCTGGGCATCTCGCCCCGCTATCACGACGGCACGAATATCGGGGGCTGCAGTTTCATGTCCATGGTGGCGCATGCCCAGATGGCCATTCAAGCGGGGCTGTGCACGATTGCGCTGATTGCCTACGGCAGTACGCAGCGCAGCGCCGGGCGCGCCAATGTCGCAGCGCCCGACCCTAACCCCCACGAAGCCCCCTACCGTCCGATCTATACCGCGAGCTCGTACGCGCTCGCCGCTGCGCGCCACATGTACGAGTACGGCACGACGCGCGAGCAACTAGCCGAAGTGGCCGTCGCCGCCAGGCAGTGGGCGCTGCACAATCCGGTCGCATGGGAAAAAACGCCGCTTACCGTGGAGGACGTGCTTGCGTCCCGCATGGTCAGTCATCCGCTCACGGTGCGTGATTGCTGCCTCGTCACCGACGGCGGCGGTGCACTCATCATGACCTCGGCCGCGCGCGCGAACGACCTACGCAAGGCACCAGCTTATGTGCTGGGCGTGGGCGAGCACCTGAGCCACTATCACATCAGTTGCATGCCGGACCTGACCGTGACCGGCGCGGTGCACTCCGGCGCCGCCGCCTATGCCATGGCAGGCCTCGGCCCCCGCGACATCGACGTGGTGGAGGTATACGACGCCTTTACCATCACCACGCTGCTCTTCCTCGAAGACCTGGGCTTTTGCCCCAAGGGCGAAGGCGGCCGCTTCGTATCGGGCGGCACCATCGCGCCGGGCGGCAGCCTGCCGGTCAACACCAACGGCGGCGGCCTATCGTATTGTCATCCGGGCATGTACGGCGTATTCGCGCTCATCGAGGCGGTGCGGCAGATCCGCGGCGAAGCCGGACAGCGACAAGTGGCGAAATGCGAAACGGCGCTGGCGCATGGCAACGGCGGCACGCTGTCGAGCCAGAGCACCGTTATTTTGGGGGGTGGTGCTGCGGTTTAGCTGACGCGGGCACGATGTGCGTTTAAGACGCGCGCTTTCCTCGCTAACAGTGCCAGCATGACATCGATCAGCGGTGTATCGACCCGAGCTTGGCGAGCGAGGTCCTGCACCGCAAACAACTGAGCGTCAATTTCCAATCTGCGGCCAGAAATCAGGTCCTGCAGCATAGAGGGTAGATGCCGGTTCGCACTAATGGCATTTAGGTGTTGTTCCAGATCAAAATGCACATGGGTATCGTATCGGGCGGCGGTCGCACACACTTCCTGCGCCAATCTTTCGTAAAGATCCCTTGTCGCCGAATCCGCGAACAGCTCAGGCGAAGTCGAGCCGGTCAGAGTGGATAGCAGCGAACTGGGGATGTTGAGCGTCAGCTTGCTCCAGATCTCCCGGCTGAGGTCGCTCGTGCTCTCAGTGTCGGGGATGCCTTTGCGCAGCACTTCTGCAACGGCTTCCAGGCGTGGCGTTCGACTGTTGTCGATTTCTCCTATACGCAATGCACTGTACTTGCCGTTGTGGCGCACAGTACCCGGCGCAATGACTTCATTGGGAGATCGAATCACGCCTCCGAGCGTGCGCCCTAAGCCGACCTCCTGCAGCAGGGAGCCTACTGGATCGAGCCTGGACGGAGCACCTCCGTTGCGCACGGCTAGATACCACCATGGAATTCCGTTAACGACGAATAGCACTGGGGTTTCCGGCCCCAAGAGCGAGCGTAATTGGAAAGCTGCCTCCGGCAGAGCGTAGGCTTTGGCCGTAGTGACCACCAAGTCTTGAGGTCCCAGATCATGAGGATCATCGGTCGCGGCCACGGGCACGGTAAACTCACCGTCTGCGTGCATGAAACGCAAACCATTCCGCTGGATCGCGGCGAGATGTTCGCCGCGAGTCACGATGGAGACTTCAACACCCGCCCGCGCCAGTTTGGCAGCGATGTGTCCGCCGACGGCGCCTGCGCCAAATATGCATATTCGCTTCATTCAGGCCTCCGCGTCAGCGAATACCTGGCGACGCTTGACCTTAACAGAAGACAGGCTCATCAGGAGAAGCATAGCCCCACATAGGGAGAGTAGCGTTGCAGACAAAGGGCGATAAAGAAAGACAGTCCAGTCACCGCCGGACAGCGTAAGCGACCTGCGCAGATACTCTTCCATGTTGGCGCCCAGGATGAGACCCAGCATTAGCGGAGCTCCTTCGAATTGCAATCTCTTGGCCGCATAGCCGAAGAGAATGAAGAAAGCCAGCAGCAAGATCGAAAAAGAACTATTCGAAATGCAATACACGCCGATGGTGCAAAATAAGACGATCGCTGGGAACAGCCACTTGTACGGAATGGCCAACAGTCGTATCCAAATCCCGATCAGCGGGTAATTCAGAACCAGCAGCATCAGATTTCCTATCCACATAGAGGCAACTAAGGCCCAGAATAAGTCGGCATTGCGTGTCAGAATCTGCGGCCCAGCCTGGATGTCGTGGACGGACAGGGCAGCGATCATTAGCGCCATGACGGGGCCAGACGGAATACCGAGTGTCAGCATGGGGATAAAATTTGTCTGGGCACCGGCATTGTTTGCTGATTCGGGCCCGGCCAGGCCCCGCAGATTGCCTTCGCCGAACGCGGGCTCACCAGGCTTGGGGCCCAGCTTTTTTTCGACGGTATAAGAGGCGAACGAAGCCAGTACTGCACCGCCGCCCGGCAAGACACCGAAGAGCGTACCTATCGCCGAGCCCCGGAAAATGGCCGGAAGTGCTACCTTCATATCGCGCCAGGAGATTCGAAGGCGCGAGACGTTTTGTGGCGTGTCGTGCTGGGATGGATCAGATTGGGTGAGGTTCCAAATAATTTCGCCAAAACCAAACCAGGCCATGGCAACGATGGCGAACTCAAGCCCGTCCTCCAGTTCGAGAAATCCGAACGTGAATCGCGTTTCACCTGACGTCACGTCGCTTCCAATCATGCCGAGCAGGAGCCCAAGCACCGTCATCGCCAAGGCTTTGACGACGTCTCCGGATGACAAGGCGATGGCACCGATCAGACCCAGGCACATTAGCGAGAAATATTCGGGCGCGCCAAAATGAAACGCGACCTTGGCAAGTTGCGGAGAAAAGGCAGCCAGAATGAACGTGCCGACGCAACCGGCGAAAAACGAGCCGAGGGCGGCGAGCGCCAGCGCCGTGCCGGCTTTACCTTGGCGGGTCATTGCATAGCCGTCTAACGTCGTCACGAGCGACGATGACTCTCCGGGTAGCTTGATTAGAATGGCTGTGGTTGAACCGCCATACTGCGCGCCGTAATAGATCCCGGCCATCATGATCAGTCCAGGAATCGGATCCAGCGCGTAGGTCGCTGGCAGCAACATGGCGACTGTAGCTACGGGGCCTAGGCCGGGTAGCACGCCAACCAACGTTCCGAGCAGGCAGCCCGCCAGCGCATATAGCAGGTTAGTTGTTGTGGCTGCTTGCGCGAAGCCGGTTGCGATGTGCTGAAGCAGTTCCATGGGGATCTCGATTCAGTAAGACCAAGGCCAAAGCGGGATCGCGATACCGAACAGTGCGACGAATATCGCCATCGACAACATCGTGAGCACTACCGATAGCAGCAGATTCTCGCGCAGGGTGAGTTTGCGGCCGGCCAGTCCTGTGATGAAAACCAGAACGAACATCGCAGGGACGAGCCCCGCCCCACGAAATCCCGTTGAGCTGACTCCCCCGATGAGCAATGCAAAAGCCAGAAGCGCACTGATGATGCAAGTCAATTGCCACAGGGGCCATTTGCCGTTAGATGATTCGGCGGGAGAAGAACGAAATTCGCGTATGGCGATTACCACCCCCAGGCCGGTCAAGGTGAGCCCGAGAATGAAAGGGAAATATCCCGAGCCGGGCTCTTGCGAGTCGCCGATGCCGTAGCCGATTGCTAGATAAGCTGCGCCCAGCCCTATTAGGACTAGGAAGGCTCCCGAATAGACTCTTTCCACGTGATCGTCCGAAAAAGTGCGCTATGAATCGCAATGCACTGTCACACCACAGCATTAGGTCCGTCAGGATGCGCCGGTCCGTCAGCGTGAGCGTCCCATTGAGTCGTGCATGTACCAGCGGTCGGCCATCACGTTGAGGATGTCGCTACTGGCTGCGACAGCACCCTCTACAGGTTTCAAGAAGCCGCTCCGTTCATGCACAGACAATGCGGCCGAAGCTCTCCGTGGCCATCGTCGGCGGAACGGGTGGTCACCTTTATTTGTCGCTTCGGCTGCCGTAAAACGCTTTCCAGAACGCGATGTCGTCCGCCGTTTTCTTGGTCGCCCATTCTGGTCCGTTCGGTAGCAGAATGCCGCCAGAATTGCGGATGAATGAGACCAGGGGGCTGGCATCATGAATGGCTCTGGAGGTACGGACCAATTTTTCCTTCACTGCTGGGGGCAGTCCTTTAGGTGCGAAAATTCCAAACCAAGAAGAACCCACAGGAATCAGGTCTGGATATCCGGCCTCGGCAACCGTAGGCACGTCGGGATAGATTTCGCTGCGCTGGTCCGACACGATGACAATAGGTCGGAGTGTTCTTGCTTCGACGTAGGGCTTGATGAAGGCAGAAGTCAGATAACCTGATTGCAATTCGCCCGACATTACCGCCAGTGCTTGGGCCCCGCCGCCCTTATAGGGTACGTGGACTAATTTGACGGAGGCGCTTTTCTCCAGCACCTGCCCGATGATGTGGGCGCTGGTGTTGGGGCCGACGCTACCGTACGACAGTTTTCCGGGATGAGCCTTGGCAAAATCCAGATAGTCTCTTAGCGTCTTGAGCGGGCTATCCGGCTTCACGTAGAGCAAGAAAGGTTGCGATGTGATGGCGGTAACCGCTTCGAGCTCCGCGAATGTGTCAAAACGACCCTGCGCCGTTTCTTGCGTGAGTCCTGACGTCACTACCAGCGTATAGCCATCAGCCGGTGCTCGTGCAGCATACTTGCCGCCTATGACGCCGCCGGCACCAGGCTTGATCTCGACGATTACGGATTTGCCCAAAGCTTTTTCCAGCTCGGCCGCATAGAGGCGCCCAAGTTGTTCGGTAATGCCGCCTTGATAGGGAATGACGAGTGTGATTGGTTTGATCGGGTAGTCGCCCTGTCCGAGGGCTATTGCAGGTAGGACAGTCGAGACAGCGGCGGCCGCGCCGGCAGCCACGAGGCGACGCCGAACGGTATTAGTAGTCATGGTGACACCTTGGTTAGTCCCTTCGGGGAGTACTTAATCGAGGTCGAAATAGGGTTCGGGCTGGGGGCCGGCGACCGTTACTCGATTCAAATAGCGCGGGTAGTCGCCATAGTCATGAACGGCGAAATGAGTGGAACAGCGGTTATCCCAGATGATCAAATCCCCTTCCGACCACTGGTGTCGGTAGCTGAAGGCGGGCTGACCGTTGTAGCGGCGAAGCCAGTCTAGCAGTAGCGCACTTTCCTCCCTGCTTAAGCCTTCCAAATGCTCGGCATGCGCGCTCAGATAAAAAACTGGTTTGCCCGTGATCGGATGTTTGATGACCAGTGGGTGCGGGAAACCCGGTAGGTCAGTGCGATCTTCACCGGTTCGGACCTTTACCTGACCACGGTTGTAGTGAACTGCGCGGACGCGGCTGATAAGCTTCTTTACTCCATCTGGCAGGTACTCGTAGACCAGATACTGGTTGCACCACATCGTGTCTCCGCCCAAGGGGGGCAGATTGATCGCGGTTAGGAAAGATAAATAGGGCGGATATCGATCGTAGGTGCTGTCGGCATGCCAACGCTCAGAAATCGCAAGCTTTTTCCCGTTGTTCTTGATGGGGATGGCATAACGATGGCCTTCGATGGGTTTGAGAAAACTGCCGATCCACAATTCGCCGAATTTACTTGCGAAGGACTCGAGGTCAGTCGCATTCACGAATTGGCCCGGCAAGTGAATGACGCAGTGCTCGGCAACTAGAGTTCGCAGCCGCTCAATATCGGCTTTCGTAGCGTCAGCAACTTTGAAATCGGTAATTCGTATGCCGACGGTTGGCGTCAGGGCCTGAACTTCCATGGCATGTATGTCCGTTGCGTGATTGCTTGAGTAGGCCAGCTAGCTTAAAGAAAGGAATGAGCGCAGCGAACAAAGATGTTCGAGTATCAACATGCGGTTTTCGCATGAACAAGAAGAATCTATGTGAAAAAGATCTTAGGCACACTTCAAGCGAAAAGTGGATAACCATATGCAAAACGTTTGTTCCATGTGATCGGATCGATGCGCATCATTGCCGGGCATTTCATGCGCTCGGCATTCTTGCAGTTATCCGTTGTTTATTTCCCCTTGGCGTGTCGCTGTTTACGGCAGTGCGTCGGCGCGCATCTTGGTTCCAGATGAGTGGCCCTTGATGACCGCGCGCACTGTGCTGGGAAGCGGATCGGTTGCGTCATGGGTTGCGCCGCCCCACTGTTGCGGGCGACTTATCCGCCCGCTTGTCCGGCACCGGTCACAATGGCTGTGCCCCCGCATCGGCTGCAGGACCGGCGGTTTCGTCCGCGTTGTTGAGCGTGGTGTATTGACCCAGTGAATTCCTGCTCAGGTGTTAACGTTGAAGGAAACGACGATGAGCACCCTGATGGAAGACGACATCAAGCGCTGGACGGCCAAGCGTAAAACGGCCCTGGTCCTGGACATCATCCAGGGCAAGACCACGGTCTCGGAGGCCAGCCGGGCCTTCGATCTGAACCCCTCCGAGGTGGAGCAGTGGGTCGATGAAGGCAAGCGTGGCATGGAGAACGCCCTGCGCACCAAGCCCCTGGAAGTCAAAGAACAGTACGAGAAGCAGCTGCGCGAGCTGCAGGAGGCCTACGGCGAAGCCATGCTGGAGCTGCGTGCCAGAAAAAAGCTGGCCTCCCTGCTGGGCAACGAGGACGAGAAATGATTCTCAGCCTTCAGCAGGGATTGGCCGAAGAAGGGTTCAAGGTCAGCCTGGTCAAGCTGTGCCGGTGGTTCGAGATACCCAGGCGCACGGTGTACTACCGCAGCACCAAGGCTGCACCCAAGGTGCAGGAGCAGTTCGTCAAGCCGATCAAGGCGATGATCGAAGAGAACCCGTCGTTCGGTTACCGCACGGTGGCTCACCTGCTCGGGTTCAACAAGAACACCGTGCAGCGCATCTTCCAGATCAAGGGCTGGCAGGTGCGCAAACGCCCGGTGGGCTTCAGGCCGCGCATCCAGGCCTTGCCATCCGTGGCCAAAGCGCCCGATGAGCGCTGGGCTACTGACCTGTGCCGTGTATGGGCTGGGCGTGATGGCTGGGCCTCGCTGGCCCTGGTGATCGACTGCTACAGCCGCGAGCTGCTGGGTTGGCACCTCAGCCGCAGCGGCCGATCCAAGACCGCCGAGGCGGCTCTGGAGCAGGCGCTGATCGCCCGCTACGGCTGCTTGGGCAAGGTCAAGCACCCGTTCCTGTTGAGATCGGACAATGGCCTTGTGTTCACCAGCCGCAGCTACACGGCCCTGGTCAAGAGCTACGGCCTGCAGCAGGAGTTCATCACCCCTTACAGCCCCGAGCAAAACGGCATGGTCGAGCGCGTGATCCGCACGCTCAAAGACCAATGCGTGCACCGCCACCGATTCGAAACTCTGCAGCACGCCAGTCGCGTGATCGGGGATTGGATCGGTTTTTACAACCACCAGCGCCCACACCAGGCGCTGGGTATGAAGACACCCGCTGAGGCTTATGCTTTAGCGGCCTGACCTGTGCAGAAAACGCTGGGTCAATACAGTGGCCCCGTTTTCGCTACGCCATCTTGACATTCATAGCCGCGGGCAGCATGCAATCGATTGCGCGTGTAGGGAGACCATTTCTCGGCTCCACGTTGGGAGTAATGTCCTTGCCCAGTCGGATGCATATGGCTCGACACAGGCCAAGGCGATCGCAATCCTTGTTCGAAGAGGGGGCGCATCCATTTCCGGTCGATGACCGGGTTGGCGACGAAGGGCAGGGCCCGCCCT